>QIAS01000062.1 GCA_003225615.1 Acidobacteriota bacterium
TTCCGCCATCGTTAACTTTGGTCTGCGTCTCCACCCGCGTCTTGTGCCGTCCCGCTGCGCCCTTCGCCTTGTGAGTGAGCAACCATTCCGACCCGTACTTGCGCAACCGGAGCAACTCGCCGCGCTTCCGCAAACGCTGGTCGGAGAAGTCATAAAGCGTATTCATTTCGCGAGTGCGCGCGGTCACCAGCCGGAAACCCGTAGCCCGCAAGCGCCGCGTAAGTTCCCGCACATTGTCGATCCCGAATTTGATTTCGACTTCTTTATTGGACGACATGAGGAATCAATACAGGGCTTACAGGGCTAACTAAACGTCGGCAGCTTCACCAGATCATCATGCGGCACCGGCTCCATCGGTTGTCCCGCCGCGCGCCATGCGCGCAGTCCGCCGTCAATCACGAACGCCTTGAATCCTTGTTCCCGCAGCAAGTGCGCCACCCGGGCGCTGGTCGCCTCGCGCGCTCAAGTGCAGTAGAGATAAATTTCCTTGTCCTTCGGCAGGTGTTTGATCTCTTGCAACAGGTTGTTAGGCTCAATCCGTACCGATCCCTTGATGCGCGATGAGTCTGCATCGTAATAACCGTGACTGCGCACATCCACGAGCAGGATTTTGTCCGCATCTTCCGAGGTAAGCCGCCGCGCTACTTCCTCGACCGGAACCCGAGGAACGACTTTGTATAAACGGTACTTGCGATACACCCAGATGCGATAAACCACATAGGCAGCGATCCCGAACGTGAGCACAACTTCCGCCGCATGTCCCGCCGACCGAAAGCCATGCGTAATCGTGCGTAGAAAGTCGCTGAAGGCAAATCCCGATCCGCCATACGCCAACACATAAAGGGAACTACCCGCGAGGTCGAGCTGCAAAAACTGCTGCACCCTCATCTTCATGCTGCCGGCCAGAGGCGGAGCCATGGTGTTGATTCCGGGAATAAATTTGGCAAAAACCAGCGTCAGCTTACCTCGCCGATAAAACGACTCTGCCGACCGCAAGATGCAGCTCTCGGGATTGACGGAGAGGCGGCACAACAAACCCAGCAACGCCCAGCCGGTGGAGCGCCCAACCATGAAAAGCAGGAAGTCGCCCAGCATGATAGAGACAACGGAAATCCCAAACCCCAGCAGAGGATCGTCAGCAGCGCCAGCGCTGCCGGCAAAGGAAGTCCAGACGCTTCCAAAAATACGACCAACGCCAGCAGGCTATACCCGTGACGCGAAATCAATGTAAGTAGATCGTCCATGTTGTTGAATACCGCTGGAGAGGTTGTTCCCAGCCGGAAGCGTTATGACCGACAGCTTACGTCTCGGCCTCGGCGGAAGTTATCCGCGATCTCTGCGGTTAAAGCGGTTGACTCATTTCTCCCGAGCCACCACAAACTCCGGAGCCCACAAAAGCGCCCGCTTGAACTCGGAATCGGGAAAAGTACAAACCGCTTTCCGTGCCGACTCCGCATAATGGGCCGCCTTTTCGTGCGCCGCATCCAGTGCCCCGTAGCGACTCAAAATTCCCAGAACGTCCGCATGCGTCACCCCATTGAAAGCCCGATCCCGCAACACGGTTTCAATCTGTTCCCGTTCTTCAGCCGCGCACCGCTCGAGCGCATGAATTACCGCCATGGTCACTTTGCCCTCACGCAGGTCGCTAGCCACCGGTTTCCCCAGCACGCTCTCGGAAGCCGTTAAGTCCAGCACATCGTCGACAATCTGAAACGCCATTCCCAGATCCCGTCCGTACTGGCCCAGGTTCTCTTCTTGCTCGGGAGTCGCCCCGCCTAAAATGGCGCCCATCCGCATGCAAACTGAAAACAGGCAAGCCGTTTTGCGATAAATCAGATCAAAGTATTCATCTAAACTGATCAGCCTGCCCAGCTTCTCCATCTGCAGCAGTTCGCCTTCCACCATCTGCTGCGTAAGCTCGATTAGAACGTCCAATACGCGGAAATTTCTCTCCTGCACGGCAATCTTGAAAGCCTGCATGTAAAGCCAATCACCGGCCAGCACGCACCTGGAATTCCCCCACTGCGTATTGGCCGCGGGACGCCCGCGCCGCGTCTGCGCTTCATCAATAATGTCATCATGCACCAGGGTCGCCGTGTGAATGATCTCAACCACCGCACCCAGTCGAACCGCTCCGCGGCCGCGGTAATTAAACAGCTTCGACGAAAGCAAAAGCAAAGCCGGCCGAATCCGTTTTCCGCCACCCTCGCGCAAGTACTCGCCAATATCGGTGATCGCTGAAACATTCGAAACCGTATCCCGCCCGAACTCCCGCTCAATCGCCGCGAGATCATCCCGCAACAGTTCGAATACTTCTTTCCCGTTGATAACCGTTGGCGTGCTCAATGGATTTCTTTAATTGGTGCGGTAATTCGTGAACTGCATATCAATCCCAAAATCCTGCTGCTTCAGCAAAGCCATAATCTCCTGCAAAGTATCGCGGTCCTTTCCGCTCACCCGAACCAAATCGCCCTGGATAGAAGCTTGCACCTTCTTCTTCGAATTCTTGATCAGCTTCACGATTTCGCGCGCCTTCTCGATCGGGATCCCTTGTTGCATGGAAATCCGTTGCTTGGCTACGCCGCCCAGAGCAGTCTCAACCGCGCCATAGGTGAGGCCTTTCAGCGGCACTCCACGCTTCACCAGCCTCTGCTGAAACACATCGTTCACCGCTTTCAGCTTGAACTCGTCAACCGAGTGCAGAACGATAGCGTCCTTCCCCTCGAGCTCAATCCTCGATTTCGAATCCTTCAGATCGAAGCGCGTATGAATTTCCTTGAGCGCCTGCTGGATGGCATTGGAAACCTCCTGCAGGTCGATCTTGCTCACAATGTCAAAAGTGTTCTCCGGCATATTTTTGGCCTATTTAGATAGATTAAGGCCCACCCCGCAAAGATGCGACTTAACAAGCTAAATGGAGTTGAGCTTTTCGTGAAGTGAAAAGAAGCGATAAAAGTTGTTGGCAGTCTTCCGTCCCACTTCTTCCATAGAGAGTCCGCGCAATTCCCCCAGTTGCCGCGCCGCTTCCACGACGAAGGCCGGTTCATTGCGCTTGCCGCGATGCGGAACCGGCGCCAGAAAAGGAGAGTCGGTCTCAATCAGCATGCGATCCAGAGGGACCTCCGTGGCAGCATCGCGAATCTGCTGAGCTTTGGGGAAAGTAATGTTTCCCGCAAATGAAATCATGAACCCCATGTCGAGCGCTCGTTTGGCATGCCCCCAAGTCCCCGTAAAGCAATGTAGGACGCCCCCAAGTCCGCTCGCAGCCCAGCGTTCGCGAATTAACTCGAGGCATTCCTCCCATGCATTCTCGCTGTTGTCGGATGGACGGCAGTGAATCACGATCGGCAGCTTGGCCTCGCGCGCGAGTTCCATCTGTCGCGTAAAAACCTGCCGCTGCACATCCCGCGGAGAGTAATCATAGAAATAATCCAGCCCAATCTCCCCCCACGCAATCACCTTCGGCCGCTTCGCCAATTGCTCCAATTCGGCAAAATCAGCGTCCGTAGCGAGCTTCGCCTCATGGGGATGGATCCCGATGGTCGCATAAACGAACTCATGCCCCTCGGCAAGCTGAATCCCGCAATCGAGCGATCCCGGTCCCGTCCCGCTCCCGATAGCCACAATGCTCTCAACTCCCGCATCGCGAGCTCGCTGCAACACAACCTCCCGGTCGCCATTGAACTGCTCCATCTCGAGATGTGCGTGGGAATCGACAAAACTCAAAGCGTCAGGCTCCAAGGTTCGGGACTGGGAATTGTTGATTATTGATTGTTGGCCTTTGAATAAAACAACACAATCTCCGGCCGGTTGTTTTTCAATCAACAATGAAAAATCGACAATCATCAATTTCTGAGGGCTTATTTCAGTCTGGTTCCTACCGGCACGTCCTCCAGAAAACCGCAAAGCACCGGCTTGCCTCCGTCCGGCGACGCCGCCACGATCATCCCGTTGGATTCCAATCCGCGCAGCTTACGCGGAGCCAGATTCACGACAATCACTACTTTGCGTCCCACCAGCAACTCTGGCGCATAAGCCTCGGCAATTCCGGCCACGACCTGCCGCACCTCTGTGCCAAGGTCCACTTCCAGCCGCAGTAGTTTGTCCGCTCCCTTTACCCGCTCGGCAAGTTTGACCTGGCCCACGCGCAGCTCAACCTTCGCGAAATCATCAATGCTGATCTTCCCATCAGGAACCGCCGCAGCCGCCTTAGATGGTGCGGCCGGAGGCGCTGCCGTCGTTGGTGCCGCCTGCGTAGCAAACTGCCCGGTCCCTGCGGGCTTTGGTGCCGCTTGCGCTTCCGTTGCACCTGCTACGGCTGCGCTCCGTTGCTGTTCTTCCATGCTCTGCATCCTCTCAATCGCGCTCTTGTCCGCCCGCGGAAATACCGCCTGTACACTGCCCAGCTTGATGCCAAGCGGAAGCTGTCCCCACTTCAGCTCCGCTAGGGGAAACTTCTTGATCTCTCCCAATCCCATCTGCGCCCAGATTTTCGCCGTCGCATCCGGAATCACTGGATGCGCCAGTGCAGTTACAATCCGTAATGCCTCCGCGCTGGTATAAAGAATTGTCGCCAGCCGCGCCAGGCTGTGCTGGTCCTGCTTCTCCCCCAGCGCCCAAGGCTCATTTTCCACGATGTACTTGTCTACCGCGGCCACCAGTCCCCAAGCCGTCTCGAGCGCCCGTGAGAACTGGTACTGCTCAAATAAAGCACTGCACTCCGCAATCGCCCGGGTCGCCAATTCGGCAATCGCTCCATCCGCAGGAGTCCGCGCCGCCTGTGACGACGGATACGGAACCTCTCCCCGAAAATAACGCGTGATCATGGTCAGCGTGCGGCTAGCCAGATTCCCCAGCCCATTCGCGAGATCCGCGTTATACCGCTGCACCAACGCATCGAAGGAAAACGAACCGTCCTGCCCAAAGACAATTTCACGCAGCAAAAAGTAGCGCAAAGCATCCACGCCCAGCACATCTACAATCGTTTCCGCCCGCACAATATTGCCCCGCGACTTCGACATCTTGTTCTCTTCAAACAGCAACCAGCCATGCGCCACAATGCCTTTGGGCAGAGGCAATCCGGCCGCCATCAAAAAAGCCGGCCAGTAAACGCAATGGAAGCGCACAATTTCTTTGCCAATCATGTGCAGATCGGCCGGCCAGTATTTTTCAAATTTCTGCTGATCAGCTTTTTCCGGCGATCCGTACCCGATCGCGGTGATGTAGTTGCTCAACGCATCAAGCCAAACATAAATCACATGTTTCGGATCATCCGGCACCGGCACGCCCCACTTAAAGGTGCTCCGGCTGATCGAAAGATCGCGCAGCCCCGAGCGCACAAACGACATCACCTCATTGCGCCGCGTCTCTGGCCGGATGAAATCCGCCTGCTCGGTATACAAACGCAGCAACTTGTCAGCAAACGCCGACAACTTGAAAAAATAATTCTCCTCGTGGACCGTTTCCGTCGGACGCCCGCACTCCGGGCAAGGCGCCCCCGGTCCCACCGCGTCCACATAAAGTTCGTCAAACACGCAGTACTGCCCGGTGTAGGTGCCTTTGTAGATATATCCGTTATCGCGAATGCGGCGCCATAAAGCCTGCACCCCGCGCTTGTGCCGCTCCGAGGTGGTGCGGATGAAGTCGTCATAGGTAAGCCCCATGCGGTCCCAAAGCGCCCGAAAAGCCGACGAAACTTCCGTTGTCAATTCCTCCGGATTCTTGCCCGCCGCCTGCGCCGCCCGCTCAATCTTCTGACCGTGCTCGTCCGTCCCAGTAAGAAAAAAAGTATCCGCCCCCAGCATCCGCTGTCGCCGCGCAATCGTGTCGCAGGCAATCGTCGTGTAAGCATGCCCAATATGCGGACGCGCATTCACGTAGTAAATCGGAGTCGTGATGTAAAACTTCCGGCTCATATCAAATTTTTAACCACAGAGGATTAACCACAAAGGACACGAAGGAACACAAAGGTTTGATTTTACCTTCGTGTCCCTTAGTGTCCTTGGTGGTTAATGTTTTCGTTTTCCCCTGTGTCCCTCTGTAACCGTGGTTCAAGATTTTCCCCGCAAATAAGCCTGCACCGCCGCTTCCATGACTTCCTTCAGAGGAACCCGGTGCTCGCCCGCAATCCGCTTGCAATCCTCATATTCAGGAGCGTAATTCGTGATCGTCCCATTCATGCTGGCAACCTTCATCCGCACTGCACCCCAGTGAGTTGAAACATTCACCCACCGCCGCCCCAGCACCTGCCGGCTTTCCTGCCGCTGGCGCACCCCCAGAGTGGTCGTCTCGCTGAAAATCAACTGCGTAAGCTTTGCTGAATTCTCCGGAACGCACAACACCGTTAGCACCATCCCCGGACGGTTCTTCTTCATCTGCACCGGCATGCCGAACACATCCAGAGCGCCCTCCGCCAGCAACCGGTCCATCACATACCCAAAAACCTGGGGATTCAAATCATCCAGATTAGCCTCAAGCACGGTAATGATCTCGGAAGAAACGTTCATCTCCGTAGAGACGCCGCTCGCCGCAGATGCACATGCCTTCCCAACACTAATACGCACCACATTTGCATGCCCCGCAAAATCCCTTGTGCCCGCGCCGTACCCGATCTTCTCGATCTTCATTGCCGGAAACGGCGCAAAGCGCGTCGCCAAGTTCTTCACAATCGCCGCCCCAGTAGGAGTAACCAGTTCCACCTGCATCCCCGAAGAGTAAACCGGAGCATCCTTCAACAATTCAAGCGTAGCCGGAGCCGGCACCGGAAAAGTCCCATGCGCGCACTTCACCGTCCCGCCGCCGACGTTCAGCGGGGAGCAAACAATCTCATCCACGCCCAACGCCTCGGCCCCGACCGCCGCACACACAATGTCCACCATCGCGTCGACCGCCCCGACCTCATGAAAATGAATGCTCTCCAGATCGCTGTTGTGAACCTTGGCCTCTGCCGCGCC
Source organism: Acidobacteriota bacterium (assembly GCA_003225615.1). Lineage (GTDB taxonomy): Bacteria > Acidobacteriota > Terriglobia > Terriglobales > Acidobacteriaceae > QIAS01. The sequence continues at coordinate 6,954 of QIAS01000062.1, forward strand.
CAAGCTCTCAAAGATGGCGAGCGGTCGAACTGATCTCCGCCCGGGAAATGATCTGCTTGATCTCCGTCAGCCCCCGGCCATGCGAATGCGACTCGTGCCCGTGTGGCCCGGGTACACCTGCCGGCGGCTCTGCGGCTTTGACCGCAACGGCCTCATGATCGTGCCTATGTGAATGGCCATGCTCGTGATCGTGCTCGTGCTCATGCTCATGCCGTTTCTCATACTCCAATTCGTGCTTGTGCGCCTGCTGCGCCCAGTACTCCTCGCGCGGCAACTCTTTCTCGCCATGGCAGTACACATCCACTTTGGTAGCCGAAATCCCGCTGCGGTCCACGCGCGAGATCTCCAGCCGCGCCCCGACGTCGAGCGCCGCGACCGTCTCCTCCAAAAGCCGCCCCGGCACTCCCGCATCCACCAGCGCCCCCAGGAACATATCGCCGCTGATTCCGGAAAAACAATCCAGGTAAGCGATTCGCATAAGCTAATTCGAACCACAAAGTACAAACTTCGAACCACAGAGGACGCAGAGTTCCACAGAGGGATCGTTAACCCGCCAGCACGGGCCGACTTCGTGTACCTTGGTGTCCTTGGTGGTAAATGTTTTTTCCCTGTGCTCCTCTGTGTCCTCTGTGGTTAAAGGATTTTCGCGCGTCTCCACTGCACCGTGCACCAACGCAACAATAATCCTTCATCATAGGGAAGGCGAGATACCGCGTCAAACCATCATCCGTCGCCCGGTTTGCTACAATCACTTTTTCTTCAATAGCTTAGAGGATCTCCTTGTACCGCCACCTGGAACGCCGGCTGACCGAGCGAGTGCGCGATTTTCTGCGCCGCACCTACAATCTCGACCTGCCTAAGATCGTCATCGAGCAGCCCCCGAAAGTCGAATTCGGCGAGTACGCCCTCCCGCTCGCCTTCGAACTGGCCAAGAAGCTCCGCAAAGCTCCGCGTAAAATTGCAGAAGAGATTGTCAACGGTATCGGCGCGATTGAAGGTTTCGAAAAGCTCGAGGTCGCAGGAGCGGGCTACATCAACGCGAGACTGAATCGAGGCGAAGTCGCTGCCGCACTCGTCGCCGACCAAAAACTCAAAGCCGAAATTCCGCCCGGCAAAGTTCTGGTCGAGCACTCCAGCATCAACCCCAACAAAGCCGCCCACATCGGCCACCTCCGCAACGCAATTCTCGGCGACACTTTCGTCCGCCTGCTGCAATTCGCGGGCAGGCAGGTGGACGTGCAGAACTACATTGACAACACCGGAGTGCAGGTCGCGGATGTGATCGTCGGATTTCTGCACCTCGAGAAAAAATCCCGCGCTGAAATCGAGCAGCTTACCCGCCAGCCCCGCTTCGACTACTACTGCTGGGATCTCTACGCCCGCGTCTCGCAATGGTATGAGCAGGACAAGCAGAACCAGCGCGCCCGCATCGAAACCCTCCACGCCATTGAACAAGGCGGCAACGAAACCGCCGCTATTGCCGACTTGATCTCAACCGCCGTGCTGCGCCGCCACCTTGAAACCATGGACCGGCTGGACATCGAGTACGACTTTCTCCCGCGCGAGAGCGAAATCCTTCACCTGCATTTCTGGGACGCCGCGTTCCAACAGTTGAAAGAAAAGGGCGTGCTGTTTTACGAGAGCCAGGGAAAAAACAAAGGCTGCTGGGTGATGCGGCGCGCGGGAGTTGCCGGAAAATCTGAAACCGCAAAAAGCGCAAAGACAGACGCGAAGGACGCAAAGCACGACTCAGGCAAAGCCTCTCAAGAAGATGACCTGCTCAGAGAGATTGAAATGCGGTCTGGCGTCGATATCCGTCCAAGTAGTGAACCTGCAGAGGGTATCGCCGAAGAAGACCAGAAAGTGATCGTCCGCTCCAACGGCACGGTAGGCTACGTCGGGAAAGACATTGCTTACCACCTGTGGAAGTTTGGCCTGCTCGGAAAAGATTTTGGCTACTGCAAGTTCTACCTTTATCCCAACGGCCACCAGTGCTGGATCTCATCCACCAATGGCGAACCCGACCACCCACACTTCGGCGACGTCGCCGAAATCTACAACGTAATTGACGCCCGCCAGTCGGAAGCTCAGAACTCGGTAGTCGAAGCCCTGCGCGGACTCGGCTACAACGAGCAGGCGGACCACTACACGCATTTTTCCTACGAGATGGTTGCGCTCACTCCGCGCTGCGCCGCCGAACTCGGCTACCAGCTTTCTGAGGAAGACAGCGCCAGGAGCTACATCGAAGTCTCCGGACGCAAAGGCTTCGGAGTAAAAGCCGACGACCTGATTGACAGGCTGATTGCCTCGGCGAAAAGCGAAGTCGATGCCCGCCACCCGCAACTGACGGACGCCGAGCGCGCCACCATCGCGATCCAGATTGCCATTGGCGCGCTGCGCTATTTCATGCTGAAGTTCACCAAGCAGTCAGTCATCGCATTCGATTTCAAAGAAGCCCTGAGTTTCGAAGGAGAAACCGGCCCGTACTGCCAGTACGCGGTGGTCCGTGCCACAAATATTTTCCGCAAAGGCGGCGTGGATCCGGACACTTTTTCTAGAGACGGGGCTCGCCCCGTCTCGGCGGCGGAATTCGCCAAATACCTCGAAGGCGAATCCGGCAACGAAATCTGGGAACTCTGGCTGGCGGCCGCCAAGACTTCCTACGTCGTCGACCAATGCATCGCCACCACCGAACCCGCGTACTTAGCCAAGCATGCCTTCCAGATAGCCCAATTGTTCAACTACTTCTACCATCGCCATCCCATCCTCACCGAAGCCGACGAAGGCCGAAAGAGATTCCTGCTGGCCACCGCCGCCGTCGTCCGCCGCGAACTCATCCGCGCCTTAGGCGTCATGGGCATCACGGTGCCGCCAGTGATGTAGGCGGCATGCGTCCACACAATCCCTGAATTTGAAAAATGAAAACACTCGACAAGAAAAATTCCTTTCAGCAATACCGATTTGCAGAACTGGTATATCTAAAAGATAATATTGTGAATTTTCGATTCCAAGGCGGGTTCTAGGCGCGTTCGTTCACGCATGGGTGTTGGTGGTGCCCAGGATGCCGGTGTGCGATCCTGAGCCGTTTACGCGCAATTGCAGGCCATCCTGCGCGTCGAGCGCGGCAGCGTTTGCCGCTTACGGAACTTTCACGCAATATCTATCAGTTACAAATCTACAATCTTTCGTCTTTGGTCCAATACCTGCAAAGCCCGAGTCGTAATCCAGCCTACGCCGCGAAATCTTTCACGAACTCCACCAGACTTCGCAACGCAATCCCCGACGGCCCCTTGGCAATCCACGCCTTGTTGTCTTCCATCCAGGCAGTGCCGGCTATATCGAGATGTATCCATGGCGTTTCTTCGGCAAATTCCTTCAAGAACATGGCCGCAGTGATCGCGCCGCCGTAACGACCACCGGTGTTCATGATGTCGGCAATGTTGGAGCGAATACTCTCTTTGTATTCTTCGTCGAGCGGCAGGCGCCACATCTTC
>QIAS01000063.1:0-519 GCA_003225615.1 Acidobacteriota bacterium
ATTCGCGAGATGCGCGACACCAACCAGATATTTTCCGCCCTCAAGGAGAATGTCGAGCAAGTCATGGCCAAACTGCAGGACGGCCTCATGCTGTTCACCAGCGATTCGCGGGTCGTCCTGGTCAGCGCATCAGTAGACCGTTTTTTGGCGCGCCCTCGCCGGGAAATTCTCGGGCATACGGTTGAGGAGATTTTCTCGGATGGCTCCGGGCAACTGGGCACACTGGTCAAACAGGCCTTCCAGCAACATCGTTCCATCGTGCAGCACGAAGTCGAAGGCGAAAAAGGCAAGCGGGTTCAGCTGACCCTGGAGTTCATTCAGGAAAGCGGCACCCAGATCGGCGCCCTGCTCACCATGCGCGACGCCGAGTCCGTGCGCCGCATTGAGGATGAAATTGAAATGTCGCGGCGGCTCTCTGCCAGCGGGCGCCTAACCCGCGGAGTCGGTCATGAGGTAAAGAATCCCATCAACGCTATCGTGCTGCACCTGCAGCTGCTGCAAAACAAGTTGCAAAAGGCT
>QIAS01000063.1:578-7720 GCA_003225615.1 Acidobacteriota bacterium
CTGGAAGAGCTGGATCTGCGCCGCCTGCTGGAAGACGTCGCCGCATTAGCCGCACCCGATGCCGAGCAGCATGGTGTCCATATTTTGCGTGAACTGCCGGAAGAAGCCCTGAACGTCAAGGTGGACAGCGACTTCATCAAGCAGGCTTTCCTCAACATCGTGCTCAATGGAGTTCAAGCCATGCCTGCGGGTGGAACCCTGAATATCGTGGCGCGCCGCGACGAAGACAGCGTGCTCATCGAAATACACGACCAGGGCGGAGGGATTCCGCCTGACATTCAGGACAAAATTTTCGAGCTCTACTTCACGACAAAAAAGGAGGGCAGTGGAATCGGTCTCGCCCAAACCTATCAGATTATGCAATGGCATTACGGGTCGGTGGATTTTGAATCCCAAGCGGGCCAGGGAACGACTTTTCGCTTGCGAATCCCACTGGCCGAGACCCTGGAGGGCGCGTTGAAAGAAGTATCTGCACGGGAGTAACCCTCAACCGTAACCTGCAGAAAAGATCTCCAACGGCTACAATTTACACAGGGCTGTCCGAATCGCAAATAATGCACAACAGGCAGAAACAGACGTATCTGGCGGCCATCCTGACGTTGGTGGCGCTGTGCAGCGCGCCGGAGATGGCCACTGGTGCGAAAGGGCACCCAGTTCAAGTAGCTGTTCAATCTCAGCAGGACACGTCGAAGCCTACTGAGAACCAGCCTGCGCCGAATAAGCCATCTCGGGAACCCGGTGCACAACAGAATCAGACGGAGCCGAATAAAACCAACCCGCAGGAAACTCCGCAATCCAGTCCGGAGAAGCAATCCCCTGCAGAACCAGCCCCGGCAGCACCGCCAAAAAGCCAGCCCGGTTCTGAGCCATCGACTACCGTGCCGGGAGTTACGCAATCGCCACCTCAGACAGCGACACCTGAAAAACAGGAAGGCGGTGCGCCGGCCAGCCAAGCTCCGGGCGCGACACCAGCCCAGGCGAACACCTCGTCTCGCTCGAAAACTCCTCACAGCAGCCGCAAAAACGGCACCAACCGAAATGCGCGGCGGCCGAAAATCGTGGTGCGTGAGGGTGGAATGACGGAAACCAGTGCCCTGCTTGCGCCGAGCATGACTTCGGAGCAGGCATCCCACCAACGCGAGAACACTGCCAAGCTGCTCGCTTCGGCGGAGTTGAACTTGCAGAAAATTGTCGGCCGCAAGCTGAATTCAAATCAGCAAGCAATGGTCGACCAGGTCCACAGCTACATGCAACAAGCCAAAGACGCGCTAAACCGAGGCGATCTGCAGCGAGGACATAATCTAGCGCTGAAAGCTGATCTGCTTTCCGATGATCTAGTGCGTCACTGAAATGCCGGCTCCCGGCAGCCGGGCGCCGGAAACCTACTTTCCTTTCGACCTTGCAGTATTCACCTTCAGCAGCAGATCCCGAGAAAGTTGTTGCGCGGGACCGGGCGTGTTGGATGCTTCCGTCAACACCTCACGCGCCTCGCTCAGCTTATTCAACTTGGCGTAGGCGTAACCCAGGCGGTACAACGCTGTCGAATAAGTTGCCTCATCCTGGCCTTTAAGCAATCCTGAAGCCGACTTCAACTCCGCAATCGCGGACGCGGTTTTATCCTGCTTCATATACGCATAACCCAGGGTCGAATGCGCCACTCCGGCCGAGAGCTTGCGCGATTTATCCGCATCCGGCGCGTCGGCCTTGGCCAACTCCAGCACTTTTTCCGAGTAAGTGACAGCCTTGGCCACGCTGCCAGGCCTGGCATCGTCCGCATATGCATTGGCGAGCAGCAGCAGTGTGGTCATGCTATTCGGATTCGCCGCCAACGCCTTTTCTCCATACCTGAACATACGCGCCGAATCATTCAGCTCTCCCAGGGTCATCATGGCATATTGTGTAACCGGCTCCTCGAAACGAGACCCGGGAAAAGCCGGAGTGAAGCGCTCGATATACGTCATGCGAGTCTTCGCATCCTTCTCCTCGGTGATGGAGTTGTAGGCCGCCACCTCCAGGAATTCGTAAGAACCCTTGGCGCTTTCTTTTGAGTCGGCCACCGCCGCCGCAAATTCTTGATCGCTCATGTTCTCTGGCTTGGGCCGCTTGCCGGCCGTGTTATATGCTTCGCCGCCCTTGACCGCATAATCCAATACCTTAGCTCGATCTTTCATCAGTTGTGCAATGTTAGTTTGCGAAACAAGAATATCCAGGTTGCGAGGCGAACCGGCCAGCGCTTTGTCGCCGTAGGACAGGGCCTTAGCCAAGTCACCCGCGTTCTGGTAATACTGCGAAATCTGCCAATTGCCATAGGCGACGGCCGCGGGATTCGCGGAGAACTTCTCCAGGAAATCCTGATACATCGCCAATTTCTTCTGAGCGTCGGGCTCACTGGTAATTGCCTGTAGAGCTACGTCCTCCGGCGTGCCCGCAGGAATAACAATTTTGTCCAGCTGCGCGTTAGAAATCAGGGTTTGGGAAAACAGGGAAAGAAGAACCAGCGCGAAAACCACACACGTGCGCTTCATGGGTACCTCCAGCAAAGCGGCAGCTGTCACCGTGGTAAGCGCGAATCGTATCGCCGAATCGCGCCCCAGGCAAGGGTGAACCTCAGCCTTATTTGTGAGTACAAGTCGGAAATCGCTAGCTCCGCCCGGCTCGTTTCTGGGCTACCACCAGCCCTCGCGGAGTTGGCAGCAGCACCACTGAGATCAATCCTTCGCTCTCCAGCTTCAGGGCCGCTTGCCGTACCACTTGCAAGTGGGAGCTGGCATCATGCATGACAATCAATCCGTTAGGACTGATCTGCGGCAAAAATCGCCGAACCTCCTGCTCGCGCACCGGCATATCGCTATCGCTGAAGAAAAGGTCGATGCGGCCATCTACCTTCATCTTCAGGCTGGACTCATTGCGCAGTTCAATCCATTGCGCCAGTTCCGACTTGCCAATCCGTTCCCGCGCATTTTGATAGACCTTGGGGTCAAATTCACAACTCACAACTTTGCCCCGGCCATTCGCCTTCAAACCTTCCGCAATCCAGAGTGTGCTGATACCGCTGAACGTGCCCGTCTCGACCACCAGTTCCGGCTTGATGGTGGTGACCAGCGTGCGCAGAAATTCCAGCACCTCAACTTCCGCGGTCATGGAATCGAACATGCTCCAGCGCTCGGGATGCGGGCACTCCGGAGTCGCCCGGTGATATTCCGGCTGCAGGTTGTCGCCGCTGTGCTCCATCTGGCGCAGAATCCGGTGTTCCTGTTTTTCTTTTTTCCCGAAGAACCGCTTCAGGTCCAATCGCATGCAGGGGCAGTATACGGATTTCCAATTGCCGATTGCCAATTACCGATTTCTCAACACCGGGATGTCAATTGAAAATTAGCAATTGGAAATTGAAAATTTAGCAAAGTGCTCTTTCTCTTTTCGTTTACAGTAAAAACATGCGCGCCATTTTCGAAAAGCGCTCCCTGCGCTTCGTTTTTGCCGCCAATGTGGTCTCCATGCTGGGCAGCGGGATGAACTCCGCCGCCGTCGCGTGGTACGTTCTGCAGGCTACGCATTCCGAAATGGCCCTGGGCACTTTAGCGGTGGTTATGACCGTCCCCGCCATGCTCATGCTGCCGTTCACCGGCGTTATCATTGATCGCGAGGACCGCCGCCGGCTGGTCATGATGCTCGATGCCGCACGCGCCATCATCATCCTGACGGTTGCCATTCTGGCCTTCCTCGGCAGAGCGAAAGTCTGGGAACTCTACCTGATGAACACGCTGGTCGCCGCCGGATTCTGGATGTTCTGGCCGACCATCACAGCGCTTGTCCAGGAACTCACCCCCGAGGGCGAATTTGTGCAAGCCAACACTTTCCTGCTGGCGGGAGTACAGGGCGGATGGTTAATCGCCGGCTCGATTGTGGGATTCGTCTACAACCACATCGGCCTGGGCGGCGTGCTGCTGATCGACTTCAGCACCTACGTGGTCTCGTTTCTATGCTATTTCGCCGTGCGCAAGGGCCGCCACGTGGTGCCGCGACCGGCGGAACTGCGCGCCGAAATCGTTGCTGCCGAGAGCGGCTTGGAGCGCTTCTGGCGCGAAATGCGGGAAGGAATTCATTTTCTCCGCGATCACCGCAATATAATCCTGCTGGGCATCAGCTGGGCGCTGTTTCTTGGCGCCATGACCACCGGCATCGTCGTGACCCCGCCTTTGAGCGATCGCATTTTCCATGCCGGCGCCGTCGGCTATGGCTGGCTGAACGCTGGATGGGGCGTGGGCGCATTTCTCAGCGCGCTGTATGCGCCCTGGATGATTGCGCGGCTGGGTACCCGGAATTCAACAGCTGTTTCCATGGCGTTCCTCGCGATTTGCATGACCACCGCACCCTTTTCGCGGATGCTTGCCATTGCCGTCCTGCTCTACGCCATCATGGGCTCTGGGCGCGGCATCTCCGGCGTCGCTATGAATACCAGCGTAATGGAACAAGTCCCGCCGCACTTCATGGGAAGGGTGCAGAACACGTTCAACTTTGCGGGAACGTTCTTGCAAATCACTCTCGCATTGCTGGTAGGAGCCGTCGCGCATAAGGTCAGCTTGAGCGCGGGTTTCGCGATCCTGGGCCTGGTGTACGCAGCCGCATTCGTGAGCGCAAGCTGGCCAGTGGCTGCCGAGTCTGCCAGCACGGTATCCGCAGCAGAGTAGAACGAGTTACATGTCGTGTCCCTCTGCCCGTGTTCTCTGTGGTAAAGCGCCTTAATCGGCTGCTATATTCCGCTGATGCTGGTGCTTTTCGCTTTTATCACGTTCTTCGTTTTGCGTTCTTCGTTTTGCTGCTCCTTCTTGCCGCTGGGATTCCGGGTAAACGGCATAGGAAGTCGGTAATATTTCTCACGGTTCTCTGGGGCGCCTTTCTGACGTATGAGTGGTACATGGATTTCATATGGGAGAAAACGGTGCACGGTCCCATTCGGGTTGATCTGTTAATCTTGGTGCCGGTCATGATTGTGGCAACCCTTGTGGTTGCAATTCGTTGCTTGAGCCAAAGCCGTACCCAGGACCAGTAGCATTTCATCCCACGCTCGATTCTGCAGAGCGGCAGGTAGTTTGATATTCTCATTCGCCAAAACAATTTCAGAGAATCTCGATGATGAATCTCGAAGGACGTAATGCTGTCGTTTTCGGAGTCGCCAACAAGCGCAGCATCGCCTGGTCCATTGCTCAAGGTCTGCACCATGCCGGCGCGAAGCTCGCTATTACTTACCAGAATGAACGCCTGGAGCAGGAAGCCAAGGACCTGATTCTTTCTCTGCCTGGCGCCGAAGCTTTTATGTGCGACGTCTCGAAGGACGAAGAGATCGACCGCCTATTCGGCCAATTGAAGCAGCGTTACGGAAAGCTGCACGCCCTCGTACACAGTGTCGCGTTTGCTCCCGCCGAGGAATTAAAGGGAGAATTCGTCAACACGACGCGCGAAGGATTCCGTGTCGCCCACGACATCAGCGTCTACTCGCTGATCGCTGTCTCCCGCGCCGCGGTTCCGCTGATGGAAGATGGCGGCAGCATCCTGACCATGACTTACTACGGAGCGGAAAAAGTCGTGCCACATTACAACGTCATGGGCGTTGCCAAAGCGGCTCTCGAGTGCACGGTGCGGTACCTGGCCTATGATCTTGGAAAGAAGAAGATCCGCGTGAATGCTATTTCCGCCGGACCCATCAAAACCCTTGCTGCCCGCGGCATCGCCGGCTTCGGCGACATGCAGAAATCGCACGCCGAACGCGCGCCGCTGCAAAGAAATGTTGACGTAAACGAGGTGGGTGCAACCGGAGTTTTTCTGGCATCTGACGCCAGCTCGGGAATTACCGGCGAGGTGATTTACGTGGATTGCGGATACAACATTATGGGGTTCTAGAACAGGTTTTGCCGCTCGATACGGTTGAGCGCCATCGGCTCTGGCGTATGCTATGGAAAGGTGAGAAATAAGCGGATCATCTTCGCCTTGTTTGCGGTTGCTATCCTTTTTTCCATGGTGCACGAATGGAGCCTGCCCAGCGCCTGTTTGCGTCCCGTGCTCACCCGCGGCCCCGGCATCACGCAAAACTACCCTCGTTGACCAGATTGCTTCAACGCTTTAGCGGATCCGCCGGCGCCGTCGTCGGAGGCGGCATTGCTCCGACCTTGTCGTGCTTCTTGGTCAGCTTGCGGTGAATATCGGGCCAGAACTCTTTCACCACGATGGTGACTGTGTCCCAGCCAACCTGGGTTCCCCATACGCTCATAGCGTTGCCGACGGTGCGATCTCCGCTGGGATGGTAGGAATAAGTTGAAATGCCGGCCGAAATCGCGCTGCCCACGACTTCAGAAAAGTTGAATTGAGTGTGCCCCGCATCAGACCGGGTAATAAAAATGCGGCTAATCGCGTACTCCACCCGCCTGCCAAATCCTCCTCTACCGGATTGATAAAAGCGGGGATCCTGTTTCAGCAATGATGGAAGAATAGCCCCGGTCATGAAATTCTCAATGGCATTGTCGGCGAAGGCCGCTCCGTAGCGCTTCCCGTAGCCGGCCGCTCCCTGGCCGTACCCCGGTTCGCTGTCCGCGGCCTGGCTGATGCCCGCGAGAAAAGCAATATAACCATATTCAACCGGATCGAACGTGCCTCGGGCCACCACCTTGAATTTCGTGCCGGTCGAAAGCGGCGGAATGTTCTGGCTCCTCACCGTCAAGAAATTTGGCAGGGTCCAGAACAGGCGGTCATTCGACGTGCCCGTAGTTTGTTCCTGGATTTTTTGTTTTTCCTCTTTCGGACGCTCCGCCGTTTGCGGCTGCGCGCCCGCAATGCTCGGCTGGCTCGTCTTGGTTTCGCTTGGCGCCGCGGTGGGCTGTTCTTGCGGTTGCGCGCCTGGAGTTGAGTTGTTCTGTCCGGATTGTGCCGCGCTGAGCGCGATCCCCAACAATACACATCCCAACAAAAATGCAAAAAATCTCACCGGGTCTGCACTCCAATTCTGTGGAATCGATTCTCTTCTGATGCCAGTCTACCGGCCAGAGATGCGAATTTGCCGGTCGTTCTCGCCCACTCTCTCTATTGCTATCTCGACATCCCGGTCGCGTTCAAAGCGCCGGAACTTTTCTCCCCACTCTATCAGCAGAACA
>QIAS01000571.1:0-1794 GCA_003225615.1 Acidobacteriota bacterium
GCCAGAGCATGAAGCGGTGGGCTCTGCCGTGAAAGTTGAGATTCGTGGCCAGGGCGTAAAAGCGCAGGTAGTGCCTACGCCGTTTTATAAGCGGCCGAGGAGATCATAAACGCCGGCGTCGTGGTTTCCTTCGTGTACCTTTGTGTCCTTGGTGGTTATTGGTTTTCGCTTGGTACGACAAAGGAGAAAAATAATTTGGCTGCAATGACGAACAGCCAAAAGCCAGGAGCTAAGAGCGCATCATGGCCTACCCAAACGACTTCAAATACACCAAAGAACACGAGTGGATCAAACCTCAAGGCGACACTGCCACCATCGGCATCACCCATTACGCACAGGAATCCCTCGGAGACATCGTTTTCGTCGATCTCCCCAAAGTCGGTGCCGAGATCACTGCGGGAAAGGCCTTCGGTACAGTAGAGTCCGTAAAGGCAGTTTCTGATCTCTACGCTCCCGCCTCGGGCAAGGTGATCGAGGTCAATGAAGACCTCGCCACGTCGCCCGAAAAGATCAACAAGGACGCGCACAGCGCCTGGATGATCAAGATCAAACTGAGAGATCCGAATGAGCTGAAGTCACTGCTTTCCGCCGCCGACTATGAGAAATTCGTCAACGAAGAAGCAGGCTAGAATTTACGAAGCACGATTTACGAAGTAAAACAGAAATCGTTGACTTTAGATTTTTGATTGAAAAAACCGCTCCGACCGAGAGATTGGGATTTTTCATTCAACAATCAAAAATCAACAATCTACAATGAGAATCGCGCTTCTTACTTCGTAAATCGTACTTCGTAAATCGTACTTGCTGTACTCGACATCTAATCAGGGTTCTATGCGCTATTTACCCAAGTCCACCGCCGACCGCGAAGCCATGCTCAAAGCCATCGGCGCTCGCTCCATTGATGATCTCTTCGCGCCCATTCCGGCCGAGTACCGGCTCAACCGCGACCTCAAAGTTCCGCGGCAGATGGCGGAGTCGGAAATCGTAGACTGGTTTCGCGATCGTTCCCGCGAAAGCGGCGAGATCAACGCAACTTTCCTGGGCGCTGGGGCCTATTACCACTACCGGCCGGTAATCATTGATTCGTTGATCTCCCGCGGCGAATTTCTAACCGCCTACACGCCGTATCAGGCGGAGATCTCCCAAGGCACGCTGCAATCGATTTTCGAATTTCAGACCATGATTTGCGAGCGACGGTTCAACCGCCGCCGCCGAAGCGGTGGTGATGGCCGCGCGCCTCACCGGACGCCGTTCGGTCGTGATTGCGCGCAGCGTCCATCCGGAATACCGCGAGGTGCTGGCCACTTATGCCTGGCATCAGGGCATGCCCCTGGCCACGGCGTCGTTCACGGAAAACGGCCGCCTGAATCTGAAAGAACTCGAAAAATCCATCACTCCAGACACAGCCTGCGTTCTGATTCAATCGCCGAATTTCTTCGGAACCATCGAAGATGTTGCTGCGATCGCCGAGATCGCCCACAAGCGCGGCGCGATGCTGGTGGTTTCGATTGCCGAAGCCGTTTCGCTCGGCATCGTCGAGCCGCCCCGCCAGGCCGACGTCATCGCCATGGAAGGACAATCCTTCGGAGTGCCGCTCGGTTACGGAGGCCCGTATTGCGGCGTGATTGCCACCCGCGAGCAGTTCGTGCGCCAGATGCCGGGCCGGCTGGTCGGGCAAACCACCGACAAGCATGGCAAACGCGGCTTCGTTCTCACCCTTGCGACGCGCGAGCAGCACATTCGCCGCGAGAAAGCGACTTCCAACATCTGCACCAACCAGGCGCTGATCGCGCT
>QIAS01000571.1:1825-2407 GCA_003225615.1 Acidobacteriota bacterium
GCTAAACAGAACCTGGCCAAGGCAGCTTATGCCGCTGACCAGTTTGGCAAACATGCCAAGCTGCTGTTCAAGGGCGCACCACGCTTTCATGAGTTCGTAGTGCAGACCAGCGAAGATCCTTACGCCATCCACAGCCGTCTGTTAGGGCACAAGATTGTGGGCGGGTTGCCGCTCAAGAAGTTCTATCCCGAATTCGGCAATGCGGCTTTATGGTGCTGCACGGAGATGACGACGCGCACCGCAATCGACACTGCCGCCGGTTTGGTGGCGGAAAGTGAACGCTCCCGGCGAGCTACAAAAGAAGCGGACGTGCCGGAGGTGGTGCGATGAAGCACGTCACCCGCAAAGCCACCCGCCACGTCAATCAAAACGAAGGATTGATTTTCGAAAAGTCCTCGCCCGGCAAGGCCGCCTGGAAACTGCCTCCGCTCGATGTGCCGGAAGTCGACACCGGTAAGTTGTTGGGCGCAGCCGAGAGAAAAGATCTGGGCAACATGCCGGAAGTGAGCGAGATCGAGATTATCCGCCACTTTACGCGCCTGTCGACATGGAACTACGCCATTGATCTGGGAATGTATCCGC
>QIAS01000572.1:0-533 GCA_003225615.1 Acidobacteriota bacterium
TATTGCCGTACTTGTAGCGAACCTGCGCCCATCCCGTGACCCCGGGTCTCACCACGTGGCGCACACCGTAATAGGGAATCTGTTTGCTCAGCCAGTCTACGAATTCCGGCCGCTCCGGGCGCGGACCCACAAAAGCCATGTCACCTTTCAACACGCACCACAACTGCGGAATTTCATCCAGCCGGGAAGCACGCAGGAACCTCCCCACGCGTGTAATGCGGGGATCGTCATCACCTGCCCAAGTGGGTCCGGTATCCGCCTCTGCGTCTTGCCGCATGGTGCGAAACTTGTAGCAATAGAAAGTCGCGCCACCCCGCCCAACCCGTCGCTGCCGGTAAAGCACCGGCCCCCGCGAGTCCAATTTGATAGCCAACACGACTAAAGGAAGGAGGGGAAGAACGAGGACCGATGAAACGAAAGAGACCAATATGGACAACAACCTCCGCAACACCACGAAAGTAGCGTTAGAGCGAAAGCCATCCTGGAAGATCAGCCAGCTGGGATAGAGCTCATCGACCTCGATCCGCCCGGAC
>QIAS01000572.1:621-1330 GCA_003225615.1 Acidobacteriota bacterium
ATCACCCGGTGCACTTCGCTCTCATTTTCCATCAGGTGGGACGCCACGGATTCCCGGGTCAGAGCGCCTTCGACTTTCCCCGTCCAGCCGACCACTTCGATTCCAAGCTCGCTGCGTTGCCGCAGACCCTGTACCAAACGCTGCGCCCGCTCCCCGGTCCCCAGCACATACACCCGCTCCTGCAAGTATGGCCGTTGAGCCAGCCAGGCGTATGCCATCCTCCACCCAAACAACGCAAACGTAAGGATTACCAGCCCGATCAACGAGGAGCCATTGCCGATCAGCGCTCGCGGAAATACGTAACTCACCGCCGCCATCGCCAGCGCCAGAAGTCCCGGCACCAGCAGCAGGCGGAAGTAAAGCTCACCTTTGGCACTGAATCGTGCCGGATCGTATAGATCAAACCAATGGGAACACAGCAGCACCAGGACTGTGACCACCAGAATCTTGTAATACCCGTATTCGTAATTGAGCACCAGCCAGCTGTCCTCGCGAACAGTCAGCAGGGTTCCTACTACAAACGAAGTCCACACGATCAGGGCCTCGCCGGCCAGCAAAATCAATGTGCGGACCGGGTAGTAAACATTAAAGAGGCGTATCAAGCTTTACCTCAAATCCTAAGCCTTCTCGGAGGTGCTCTCTCTCGCGTAGGCCGAGTAGTAATACCGGCTGTACGATGAATCGACGTTCACCCCATTCAGCACAACAC
>QIAS01000572.1:1369-2638 GCA_003225615.1 Acidobacteriota bacterium
CACGTCGAAAGGGGTCGCGTTGGAGCGGACCACCATCAGCACCCCGTCGCAGAAGTTAGCCAGCAGGCTGGCATCCGAGATGGGAACTGCCGGTGGAGAATCCATGATGATCCAGTCAAACAAGGGCTCAACCCGCTGCAGCAGAATTTTGAGTCGTCCGTTTGCGACCAGTTCCGCCGGAGTGGAAACATTGCGGCCAGCGGGAATGAAAAACAAGTTCTCCATGGCGCCGCCGTGCTGCATGATTGAGAACTCGTCGCTCTCGCCCAGCAGGTAATCCGAGAGCCCGGGCATGGCGCCGGTTCCCAGCGCGGAATGCAACCGTGGTCCGCGGAGGTCGGCGTCGATAAGCAGCGCGCGGCGGCCGTGCTGGCGCACCATCACTTGCGCCAGGTTTGCCGCGATGAACGACTTCCCTTCCTTGGGCAGAGCGCTGGTCACCAGAACTTTCTTCAGCGACATCTTTTCCCGCATCTGGTAAAGACGCGAGCGAAGGGTTCGGAATTCCTCGGTGCCGGCTGCTTGTTCGTCGTCGTTGAAGAAAAGCATTGTCTTCGCATCCGGGTTCCACTGCGATTGCCCGCAGCGAGCCAGCAGCGTGTCAAAGGTAAAGGTGCTCCCGAAGGATGGAACGTGTCCGGCCACAGCAACCGGATCCGTTACTGCCGCCGCGGTAGCAGCCCCAGTCATTGCCGGCGCGGCCGGTTGAAGGGGCGCCACCACTGCCGCCTGCCCTTGATCTAGCTGTCCTGTGGCTGACGCAACCCTTTCCTGTTCTGCCCTCTTTAAAGCTTCGTGAATACGGCTCATAGTTTCCTTTCCCGGTCTTGTTCTGACTCACGCAGCCGGTCGGCCAGAGTGGCCAACGTCCTCAGTGCTTCTACCAAATCGAACTTTTCTGCTGTGGTCGCAGGTACCGACGGCGTCATGGCCGCCGATGCCGTGTTGTCGCTGAGATCGAAATCGCGTGCCACAGCCTCGACCACTTCCGGTGCTACGATCTTCTGCTGGTCCACGAATGCGCTGACCAGGCAGTGTTCGCAGAGCAGGTTGACAACGCGTGGGATGCCGCTGGCGTAGCGATGGATGGCAGTAACCGCCTCCGGATTGAAAATCGCCTGGCCATTCGCTCCCGCAATTCGCAGCCGCTGGGCGATGTACGCCTTGGTCTCATCCATCGATAGCGGATGCGTCTTGGCGCGCAAAGTGAGCCGCTGCCGCAACTGCCGTAACTGGGGCTGCTTCAGTTTTTGTTCCAACTCCGGTTGA
>QIAS01000064.1:0-576 GCA_003225615.1 Acidobacteriota bacterium
TCGCGTCGGGAAGCGAAACAAGAGGGTTGAAGCACAGCGAGAGCAGTCCTTTGATTTCGCCGCTGTGGATAGCGTTCATGATTTCTTGCGCGCTGTACCCTGGCTGCGGAAGTTCTTCGGGCTTGATACCCCAGACGCCGGCAATGTACTCGCGAGCGACGGGATCGACCAGGGAACGCTGGCCGGGAAGTTGGTCGCACTTCTGCCCATGCTCACGCCCGCCTTGCCCGTTTCCTTGGCCGGTAATCATCGTAGGACCTGCGCCCTCGCGCCCGATGTTCCCGGTGGCAAGAGCGATGTTCAGCACAGCCAAGCAATTCTCCACACCCTTAGATTGATGCTCTAGTCCGCGAGCGTGCATCATGATGGCCCGCTTCGATTTTCCAATCCAACGCGCGGCCTTCTCGATAGACTCCGGCGGCACGCCTGTCATCTCACTTACCCTGCGAAGATCCCATTGCTGGGCAGACTCGGCGACGGCCTCAAAGCCGGTCGTGTATTGGTCGATGAATTCCCGATCCTCCAATCCGTCACGCAGGATGACGTGCAGCATTCCCATCAAGAGTGCAAGATCGG
>QIAS01000064.1:587-7055 GCA_003225615.1 Acidobacteriota bacterium
CGGAAGATACAGATCGGCGTTCCGAGTGATTGGAGTCATACGGGGATCGGCGACGATAAGTTTTCCGCCGTTATCGCGGCAGCGCCAAATGTAGTCGGTCGTGATCGGTGCGCACTCGCCGATGTTTGCGCCGATCACAAACAACACTTCCGCTTTAGGAATCTCGCTCCATGGAATTGTGCTTCGATCAATGCCAAAGGCCAGTTTGTAGGCCGTTCCGGCAGAGACCATGCACAGTCGCCCGTTGTAATCGATGTGACGAGTTCCCAACGCGACGCGGGCGAATTTACCGAGCAGATAGGATTTTTCAGTCGAGAGTGATGCGCCGCCCTAGATGGCAAAAGCGTCCTTGCCATACTTCTCCTGGATCTCGCGCATCCGGCTGACAGTGAAATTCAAAGCTTCGTCCCACGACGCTGGACAAAATCCCTGCTCGCTCCGCATCAAAGGTGCGAGCAGACGGTCTGGGTGATTACCCTGCAGATAACGCTTCACACCTTTTGGGCAGAGCATGCCGCGGTTGAACGGAAACTCCTCCCAAGGCTCGAAGCCGATCACGCGATTGTCGCGGACCTTTAATTGGATTCCGCATTGTTGACCGCAGAAGCAGCAATGGGTTTTGACGAACTTCTCCGCAGGATGGACGGATTCGTCGCTCCAACCGCCTGGCAGCTGGTAGTTGAGATGCGGCCCGAATTTGTCGTTGAGAGTTTCTTCGGAGACCGGAGCCTTAGCCATTCGCTCCCTCTTTTAATCTCAATTGCGCGAGCGAAAGTGACTTGCGCTTGCAGGTCGGACACAGCTCCTGCCAATTGCCCACTGGCCCTGACATCGAGTAGTCAAATCCGACTTGCGGCAGCACTCGTTTCAAATCGTCAACATGCATTAGGGATGCATAACGCTCGCCACAACGGGCGCAGATTGCGCCTTCGCCTTCCTCACCGGCGCGCTGGTAGAGCTTTACTCCCAGCTGCGCGGGACGCTGAAAAATGTGAAAGAACTTCCCAAATGGAAGATAGAGCAAAGCGGCGATCACCGTGATCGCGTGCAAAATAGCAATGAAATCGTAGAAGCTGCCACCGAGCCACTCTTGGGAAACCGTCAGGGCCAAGCCCGTGATCGATATGGCAAACAACAAGATCAGTGGCCAGAAATCCATTGCCAAGGTTTGAACTGCGCGTGCACCTTCATCTCGCATACGGCGCCATAGAGAAAGCGCTATTCCACCCAGAACCAAAACTGCCGCAACATCAAGACCACGAAAAAGCATCAGCGCAGTGAACGTGTGCAGATGGAATCTGCCTGCCGGAAACCCGAAGAGGCAAGTCACGTATGTCATTTGATCGTTCGGAGCGCTAGTGAAGTGAATCCATCCAAATACCAACGGGAAGGTGATCATCACTGCAAGGACGCATCCCCAGAAAATCAGCTGATGCATCGCCCAACGGAGCCTGGATCGTTTTGCGATAAACGTCTGAGCCAGAAGATGAGTTCCCGCCAGTGCAATGACGTGACTGAAGCTTTGAATGACTCCTCGTTCCCTAAATAACTGCCATCCGCGCCTCCAGTACACATAGGTGGGAGGCTTTCGAATCCAGACGGAGTAGTGGTAAATGACGCCCCAAGTCGCGAAAATGATTGCGAACGTGTAGATCACCAGCGCTGCGTCGAAGTTCTGCAGATTGCGTGAGCCCAGCACGATGGCAGCGATCAGAACCAAAGTCCACAACGTAGCCCAGGCTCCTGCACGTACCTTATCCGCGGTACGGGTCAGAGCCGGAGGAAGCTTAGCGGCAAGGGCTTCTTCCCGCGTCAAGAAGACGCGGCCATTCATCCACCACAGAACACAGGCCACCGCCGATAACAGAACAAATCCCGGCCAGATCACTCCGAGTCGGTCGCGGAACATGCCTAGAAGCAGAGGCGGGAAGAATCCACCCATTCCACCCATTGCACCTACGAGGCCGGTGACGGTTGCCCTCTGGGCGGGAAAATATCGAGGCACAAGCTGAAATACAGCGCCGTTGCCGATGCCGAGCAAGGCAGCGCATCCGAGTGCTCCGACTGTGAATGGCAGCATCGACTGCACACCCAGCAACAATCCGAAAGCTGCCACTGCGGGGAGAATCCATGAAAGAACTCGCGAGCCACCAATCCGGTCAGACAGCCATCCACCGAGCGGCGGCAGAGCGTGGCCAGCACGACGAATCCAGCTGTTCGGAAACCGGCATCCGCGGGTCGCAACCCAAATTGATCGCGCAGCAGCGTTGGCAGGTAGATCGAGAACGCGACGAATCCGCCAAAGGTCAGAAAATAGAATGCCGCCAGTGCCCACGCCAGAGGCTCGCGGGCGAGTACGCTGAGCATCTCAGACAGGCTCTTGGGGCGAGCATCGTGGGGAGCGTTGCGAGCGAAGATAACGAACAGCACTGCCCAGGCCAAAAGGATGACCGACATTCCCCAATAAACAGTGCGAAACCCGTACGCGGCAGCTACCACCGGCCCAAGGAAGACCGCGGCAGATTGGCCAATATTCCCTAAGCCATACACGCCGAGCGCACTGCCTTGCCGCTCCATCGAAAACCAGCGGGAGACGTACCCGACGCCAACGGCGAATGACGACCCCGCCATTCCGAGAAGGAATGCCACAACGAGCAGATTCCGATAGCTGGCAGCGGCCGGGACCAAGGCCACCGGCACGGCGACGAAGAACATCAGAGCGGTGAAAACTGTACGGCCTCCAAAGCGGTCGGCCAGCATTCCTATTGGAATGCGAGCCAAGGCGCCCAGCAGAACTGGTACTGCGACCAGGAAAGCCGTTTGTGTCGCCGTGAGGTGAAACTGTTGGCGAAAATGCGGAGCAAATGCGCTGATCAGGCCCCATGCGGCAAAGCAGACCGTGAAAGATACGGTGCCCAGAAGTAAATGTTTATTCTGCGACGTCTGCGGTCCTTCCACGTCCGATAGTCCTCACCGGGGTTCTTGAAGAACTCTACGCGACCTCAGTGCCAAAATAGGTAGTCCTGCTGCGAGAGCCTTCCTTCTATATCGTCTCACGATATGCTACACCTGCGTAGAGGGTGGGCGCCGTACGAAGGTGACCAGTAGATTAGCGGCAAACAATGTTACCGCTGTCATCTCGGTGATAGCGGAAACCGGCAGCCAGGCCCAAGCGGAATATACCCAGCCCTGATAAGCGAGAATTTCTGAACTAACGCGCAGCAGACAGCCGAAAGCGAGAAACAAAGTTGCGATAAACATGAGCTTCGTGCTGAACAGCAATCGCATTCCGGAGAAGGCTGGTAGTACCCGCTGGCCTATTGCAAACACCATCATGGCCAGAAACCCGACCGTCAGAGCGTGCCGCGATGCGCCCCAAATACCGTGCGAGTTCTGAACTGAGGCGGCCCATATACTAAGTGTGCCCGCTACCACGGCCCAGATGTACGCCAAACGAACGAAGACGGGAAAGCTCGTGTGCACTCCCTTGACTTTGGCAGGACGCTCGGTCGGCTCAAGCAATCGTAGCGAGTAAACCGCCGCGATTAAGCCTGCAACCAGAACGAGGCTTGCAGCTATCATCCAGCCCGCGAAGGCTATCAAAACACCGGCGGAATTTAGAGCAACCGCACGCAAAAGAACGCGTCCGCGCACGGGGCGCAGTCCTAGAAAAACCGGAAGCCACTTGGCACTGAACCCCCAGACAAATGGAACCAGAAATCCCCAGGTCTGAAGAACCAGAAAACGTTGGTCGAAGTCCGCCGGTATTTCCGGCGATGTTCCTCGTAGGGCGAGAAACAATGTCACTCCAAAGTTGACCAGAAGTGTGAGGAGCAGGCCCACGGAGCCCGTAATGACCACGAAGACCCAGTCTTCCAGTTTGGTCTTGCCCGATCCTTGTGGCCGGTGGCCGGAAACAGTGCGAAAGAAGAACAAGAAAGCAGCAAATTCCAGTACGGCCGAGAGCGGAAGCAGTGTCCTCCAATGCCACTGGTAGACGCTAACCAGCCACGCAGCGTAACGCCGCCGGTCCACAGCGCCCAGCATGACCACACGACCGATAGCGCGAACGAATTCATGCGCCGCAGCTTGGGAATGGAATAGAAACCAATGCCGAGAATGAATGTCCCGATCCAACCGAAGATCTGAGCATGACCGTGGGCCTGAATCCATCCGGCGGACACGGAATCTGCAGCGTGACGACTGCTGATCGCCAACAGATTCCATACCCCCAGAAACGTTCCAGGGAGCAGCATGAATAGCAGCCCAGTGCTGATATAGAGCATCAGGAGGCGCGAGAGCGTCGTTTCTCGTGCCGCCGTAATGTCGAAGATCTGCAGCGGCGTGAGTGGCCGGCCAGCTTCTTTCTCAATGCGCGTTGGCAGTGTGGACATGGCTTCAGGCTACCGCGCGTGTGCCTTTTCCATCGCAATCGCCCGTGGAAAGAGAATATTGTTCTCCAGGTGAATGTGTTCGTGCAGATCGGCTTCAAAATCCGCCAGAGCCTTGTACAAAGTTTGATAGCTGATACACGCGTCGCCCGGAGCCGTATAACCACAGCAAGCCTCGCGCATGGCGCGCAATGCGTTCCCAGCGGAATCGTGCTCATGCTCCATCATTGACACGGGATTTTGCACGCTGCCAAACGGTGGTGGCAGAACCGGTTCCTTCTGGATAACTGCCTCTTCCATCCTCACTACGTAGGGGAACAGAACCCGCTCTTCTTTCATCATGTGTGTAGTCAGCTCACGTTCTGCAGTTCGGGATGGTTCTTCCCATGGACAGAGAAAACTTTATCTAGGAGAGGAACTAGGCGAGCCATTTCTTCCCGCGTGTACTTATGGTGCGTGTTCTTGATGTGTGCGACGAAATCCGCTAGAGGCTCCGTTTGCCAGTTCCGGTCTTTCTGTGCAGCGTGCTCCGCTTCCTCGGCCATTTCCAACGAATCGATCACCTCTTCCATCGCAAGGTTTGAGGCACGGCAGGCTTCTCCCAGCGATTTGTTGCCTCCGCAGCAGTAGTCAATGCCTAGCTTTTCAAAGACTCTCGTGGCAGTGGTATTCTCCAGCGCTAATTCACGAACCGTTTTCTCGGCGGTCATGCTCATTGCATTCTCCTCACGACCCAGCTCGATGCTTATAGGCCGCGCTTGATGTTCTAAAGCTAGCGGAATGAAGGACGCCTGCCGATGACTTTTGTCACGAAACACAAACTTGGATCAGACGAGTCAGAATTGGAGGAATCAGCAAGAAGATGAGCGCGCCAGGGAGACTCAGATTTATTCCGGTGAATCGGTTTCGGCTTTCAACGCTTTCAGATTGGAGATCGTCACCGTCCGCCCGTCGATCTGAAGCATCCCCTCTGCCTGGAGACGAGAAAGATTGCGGGAAACAAGCTCGCGAACCGTGCCAATATGCGACGCTAATTCCTGATTGCTGGCCGGCAACGTGATTTCCACGCCTGCGGCGGAACGTTTGCCTTCCTTCTGGGCGAGACGCAACAAAAACGAGGCCAGCCTGTGACGCACTGTGGTGAAAGAAAGTTCTTCGATGATGCCAACCAGTCGGCGCAAGCGCGCACCAACCACCCGCAAGACCTTCAGCGCTACCTGAGGATGGGCCAAACACAATGCCTGAAAATCCTGCTTACTGATAAAGAGCAGCTTGGCCTCGTCGATAGCCGTTACAGTTCGGCGATGGAACTACCTGGACCATCAATGCTGAGTACTTGTTCGCGTCCATTGGCCGAACTCTTAAATATTCGCACGTGGCCGGACTCTACGACATAGAGTCCGGAGCAAGGCTCGCCTTCGCCAAATACGCTCTGCCCAGCCGAGTAATTGCGCCGGACGGCACGTTGCGCCAGAAAACTCAATTCGCTCTCCGTCAGCCCGGAAAAGATCTGGACTTTCGCTAGCATTTGCGCAGGTGTAGACGTGGATTCGGGCACGGCGGCTATTGTACCGGAGCACGGTGGGCAGCATGCTGCGTCCCTTTTCTGAGGTCTCTACAAATGTGGCGCGCCCGCTGTGACCCTCGTGTAAGGGTGGGATTGATTTTGTTCGATTCGGGGGAAGGCGAACCCCAGCCACCCGCTTCGGATCTTTGCCATGCTACATTTACGGCAATGCGTTCTGAGATAGAACAAGCGGTGCAACTTCTGCAGCGCGGTGACGATGCGGCGCTGGAGCAGGCTCTGGCTCTGCTCCAAAATACCGTGTTCTCCTTTAGTATGCGCGTCTGCGGCCAGCGCGAGGATGCCGAAGATACGATGCAAGAAGTGCTTCTGAAATCGGTTCCGCACCTACCCAAATTCGACAGTCCCAAAGCCCTCGTGGTGTGGCTCTATAAGGTGGCGAAGAACCGCTGCCTGATGAGTCGGCGCCGGAGCAAGTTTGCTCCCAATCCAGACCTCTCGCTGGAAGAACTCATGCCGGATCGGAAGGAACTTGAGCAACTGGGGGCCAAC
>QIAS01000064.1:7094-12201 GCA_003225615.1 Acidobacteriota bacterium
CGGCTGCCGGCACAATACCGCATTGTTTTGGTGCTGCGCGATATGGAAGGGCTGACGGACGAAGAAGTCGCCGAGGTCACCGGACTACGTTCTGGAACAGTGCGGGTTCGTCTCCACCGCGCGAGGTTGTTTGTCCGGAAGGAAGTGATGAAAGGGTTGAAACCACACTACGGGAGAGCAGCCGTCGCTTTGCGGGCGCCTTCCCAAGAACAGCCAGGCAATGCACAGCCCAGACCTGCCCGCTGCAAGGCCATGTTTGCTGAACTATCGAACTATCTCGACGAGCAGTTGGATGATTCGCTTTGTGAGGAACTGGAGCGGCACCTGGGCGGATGCGAACCGTGCAAGGCATTCCTCTCCAGTCTCGAAGCGACGATTGAGCAGTGCCGAACCTCCCCGACGGAGGCCCCTTCAAGTAAGAAGGCCGTCCGGCTCCGCAAGCAACTGCTGAAGAATTACGAACAGACTCTCGCAGTGGTCAGACCGAAGTAGTAGCCCTCCTTACGGCCACCAGGTTCCCCGGCCAATTTTCTCTGTAACAAAATCCAGCTTCTTGCATTTATTCGTGTGATTTGTCGATAGAACCAAGCAGGAGGCAATCATGATCACGGCCAAAGTCGAACTGACTCAACCACTTAAGCAGCAGCGCCAATTTGTGGCCCAGACCGGAAGCGGTCACCACCTGCTGTTGGACGATGCAGCCGGAGGTACCGGCCCAAAACCGATTGAACTAGTCGCCGCCGGATTGGCCGGGTGCACGGCGTTTGACGTCGTCACCATCCTCCGCCAGAAGTATCACCAAAAAGTCACCGGCTACGAAGTGCGAGTCGAGGCCGACCAAGCTGAGCGGCCGCCCCAAGTGTTCGTAGCGGCGCGAATCCATCATGTGGTCACCGGATTTGAGATTGACGTGACGGCGCTTGAGGACGCTATCCGTCTGTCCGAGGAGAAGTATTGCTCGGTCGGGGCGATGGTTCAGAAGACAGCGAGTTTTCATACAACTTACGAAATCGTTCAAGACAAGACCGAGTGGATGAAGTCAACTCAGGCCGTAGGAGTGCAAGGTTGAAAGGCTTGTTAAAATTGGTTCTGAGCATCGCTACGCTGTGGCTGGCTTGCGTGTCGACCTCGGCTCAGCAAGAGGCCCAGCCTTCGTCCCTTACTCTGGAGCAGGCAGTGACAATCGCGCTGGAGAAAAATCCTCTGCGCAAGGCAGCTATTGCAGACACCAAAGCTGCCTCGGCCGGAATTCGTCAGGCGCGCTCGTTCCTCATGCCTCACTTGAGTTTTTCAGAAACAGCGACGCGCGGTGATGATCCAGTTTACGTATTCGGCAGCAAGCTTCGGCAGCAGCGTTTCACGACGGCAGACTTCGCACTGAACAAACTGAACTCGCCTCTGCCCTTCGGCAACTTCGCCACGCGGTTTGCGGGGACATGGAACCTGTTCGACTCATTCGCCAGCTGGCACGGAATCAATCAGGCAAAACAGATGAACGAGGCGGTCGGACACCAATTGGACCGCACGGATCAGGAGATTGTCTTCGGGGTGGTCAGCTCCTATTACGACGTTCTATTGGCAGCCAAGGAACTGGAAGTTGCCGAGCAGTCGGCCAAAACTGCCCAGTCGATCATGGATCGTAGCCAGGCGAGGCTCGACAGTGGGCTGACTGTAGAGTCGGATCTGCTGACAGCGAAGGTTCGGATGGCGGCGCGACAGCAGGAAGTGATTCGGGCCAGGAACACTGTGGAGGTGGCGCGGGCACAGTTGAACACAGCGATGGGTATGCCGCTTGAATCTCCGTTCCACACTACCGAAGCGTTGGCTGAGCGCACGCTTTCGATCCCGGCCATGCAGGATGTAGAAAAGCGGGCACTCAAAAACCGTCCTGACTTGAAGCGCATTGCCTCCCAGGAGGCGGCCCAGCGGCAGAGCGTATCGGTGGCCAAGTCGTCATTCGGCCCGCAGGTGAACGCCTTTGCAGGGTGGGAAATGGATAACCCTACATTCGTCGCCGGTGGCGGGGGCAACAATTGGCTGGGCGGGATCGAAGTGCAATTCGACATCTTTCAAGGCGGAGCGAAACGCGCGGAACTCTCCAAGCAGCTGGCCCTCGAAGAAAAGGTTGTGGCAATGAAGCAGGCAGCGGGCGATGCAGTCAGACTCGAAGTGAGACGAGCCTACTATGAGACGGATGCTAGTCGACAACAGATCGAAGTGGCACGAGCGGCAATCGCCCAGGCACAGGAAAGTCTGCGCATCAACCAGGACCGCTACGACAGCGGATTGACCACGATTACCGATTTGTTGGGCGCTGAAGATGCGGCGCGCCGCAGCCAGACCGACTACTGGGAACTTCCAGACCAGCTACGCCAACCTGGAGTTGGCGGGCGGAAGCTTGACTCAGCAATCTGCAGTGGTGATGCCATGAATCGTATGAATACCAAACGCAGACTTTCGTTTTTGGTGCTGCTCGCGGTCGTTAGCCTCGCCGGCTGCTCTAACGAGCAAACCCGCACGGCTCCTTCGCCGGAAACCGTGCGGAACATTCCCGTGCTCGCGGTGCAGCAGGCTAACGTGCCGGATTTACTGGAAGCCGTAGGCACGGTACGTGCCGCCCAGACCAGCGACGCCGCCAGCCAAATGATGGGGAACATCGTCGAGATTCGAGCTCACGAAGGAGACCACGTGCAGCGTGGTCAAGTGCTCGCCGTAATCGACGACTCCCAGCCGCGAGCCGCAGTAGATCGCGCAACTGCAGCCGACCTTGCCGCCCAACAGCAACTGGTCGGAGCAGATTCCGATCTGGCCCTGACCGAATCAACGTTGAAGCGCTATCAAACTCTCTTCGAAAAGAAATCCGTGAGTCCGCAGGAGTTCGACGAAGTGAAAGCCCGTCAACAATCAGCTCTCGCGCGTCGCGATATGGCAAAGGCAGGCCAGGCCCAGGCGCAGGCAGCATTGAGCCAGGCACGCACGTCTCTGGATTACACGCGGATTCGGGCACCATTCGACGGCGTGGTGACGGAGAAGAAAGCCGATTCGGGCATGCTGGCTTCACCCGGCGTGCCGATCTTCACCGTTGAGGACATGCGCCGCTATCGACTAGAGGTCACTGTAAACGAGAACGATCTTCGGTATGTACGAGCAGGGCAACAGGTCTCGGTTGCGATCGATGCTATCGACAACGCGGGGCTGAACGGCAGGGTGGTGCAGGTCGTCCCGGCCGCGGACTCCGCAAGTCGCACGTTCCTGGTGAAAATCGATTTGCCCACAGACACACATCTGCGCTCCGGGCTGTTCGAGCGAGCCCAGTTTTCTCGTGGCGAGCGGCCCGCGCTGTTGGTTCCGCGCTCGGCGATAGTCGAGCGCGGCCAATTGCAGGGCATTTATGTGCTGGACCAAAACAAGGTTGCGAGTTTGCGCTACATCACATTGGGAAAGCCTTCCGGTGCCGAGGTCGAGGTGCTGGCGGGCCTCCAGGATGGCGAGCAGCTTGTGGCCAAACCGGGTGCAGTCGACCTGAATGGCAAGCGCATTGAGGTCCAGTAATGGCTGATAGCAAATCCAAATCGGCGATGCCGCCTCCGAAAGGCTTGCGCCTGGCCGGTCGCATTGCTCACAGTTTCATTGATTCGAAACTGACACCGCTGGTGATCGTCGCTGCGCTGCTTCTGGGTGCGTTCAGCATTCTCAAGACTCCGCGGGAAGAAGAGCCCCAGATCGTGGTGCCGATGCTCGACGTTTTTGTTCAGATGCCGGGCGCATCGGCTGACGAGGTGGCACAGCGCGTCAGCCTTCCCATGGAGAAGTTACTGCGCGAAGTGCCGGGCGTTGAGTACATCTACTCGATCAGCCATCCGGGCGTGAGCATGCTGGTTGTGCGTTTCTACGTTGGCGCCAAAGAAGAAGATGCGATCGTACAGACCTACAACAAGCTCTACTCCAACTTCGACTGTATCCCGCCCGGCGTCTCACAGCCAATCATCAAGGTCCGATCGATTGATGACGTACCGATTATGGCCCTGACGTTGTGGGGGAAAGACTATGACTCTTATCGCCTGCGGCGAATCGCGGGTGAGCTGGAAAATTCACTGAAGCCGCGCAACGACGTTTCTGAAACCAAGATCATCGGCGGGCAGCCCAGAGAGATACCAGTAGTGCTCGACACACAACGGCTCGCGGCCTACGGCCTAACGCCGGGTTCGATCGTAGGACAACTCCAGAACGTGAACAGCCGCGGCCATGCGGGTAGTTTTTCGCGTGACAATCGCGAGTTTCAGGTCGAGGCAGGCACCTTCTTCACGAGTCTCGAAGACCTGCGTCAGGTTGTGGTCGGCGTTCATGTCGGGCGCCCCGTCTACTTGCGTGACGTAGCGGAGAAGCTTGAGGACGGCCCCGCCGAAGCAAACACCTATGTCCTGTTTGCCAACGCTCGTGGCGGTGCAGGACAGACAGCAGGCGCGGATTATCCCGCTGTGACGATCACGCTCTCCAAGCGCAAAGGTACCAATGCCACCGACATTTCCGAGCGCGTGCTGGACAAAGTCAACGCTTTGCGCGGGTATGTGCTTCCAAACGATCTGAATGTCACCGTCACGCGCAACTATGGCGAGACCGCGAAAGACAAGTCCGACGAACTTCTCAAACACCTGCTGATCGCAACGTTGTCGGTCACATTGCTGATTGCGCTGGCACTGGGCTGGCGCGAATCGGGTGTCGTACTTCTAGCAGTACCGGTCACACTGGCCCTCACGCTCGCCGTCTTCTACCTGTATGGCTACACCCTGAACCGGGTCACATTGTTTGCGCTGATCTTTTCCATCGGCATCCTGGTCGACGACGCCATTGTCGTTGTCGAAAACATCGTGCGCCACTTCCGGTTGCCGGAAAGCCGAGGGCGATCCTTATCTGAAGTCGCGGTCGAGGCGGTAGACGAAGTTGGCAATCCCACCATTCTTGCTACGTTCGCGGTGATCGGGGCGATCCTGCCCATGGCCTTCGTGCGCGGCCTGATGGGTCCGTACATGCGCCCGATTCCGGTGGGTGCTTCCGCGGCGATGCTGTTTTCGCTGATGGTCGCCTTCGTCGTTTCGCCGTGGGCGGC
>QIAS01000065.1:0-1490 GCA_003225615.1 Acidobacteriota bacterium
TTCGCCACGCTTTTGGTGGGCCATTTCTGCGGATCGGCGCTGTGAAGGGATATGCCGACGGCTCGCTAGGGTCGGCTACCGCCTATTTCTTTCAGCCCTTTGACGACCAGCCCAACAATCACGGACTGCTCTCGGACGAAATGCAACCGCTCTCGCTCATGCGCGATCGCATGATGAAGGCCGATGCAGCGGGCCTGCAGCTTTGCACTCACGCCATTGGTGATCAGGGAATTTCCATCATTCTCGACCTCTACAGCGAAATCGCCAAAGCGCACGGCGAGGCCGACCGGCGTTGGCGCATTGAGCACGCGCAGCATATGGCGGCGAAGGACTTCGACCGTTTCGCCCAATTGCATGTAATCGCGTCGGTCCAGCCGTACCATGCTATTGACGATGGGCGTTGGGCGGAAAAACGCATTGGCCACGACCGCGCCACCCGTACGTATGCGTTTCGCACGTTCCTTGACCATGGCGTGCGCCTGGCGCTGGGCACGGATTGGAATGTGGCGCCGCTCAACCCCTTACTCACGGTGTACGCTGCCGTGACCCGGGCCACGTTGGACGGGAAAAATCCTAATGGCTGGTTTCCCGAGCAGAAGCTGACCGTCTCAGAGGCCATGGAAGCTTACACGATGGGTTCGGCCTATGCTGAATTCCAGGAGAAGGACAAGGGGTCCATCACGCCAGGTAAGCTGGCGGATATGGTGCTCCTGAGCGACGACATTTTTTCTCTCGATCCCACAAAAATTCGCGATGTGAAGGTGTTAAAGACCGTGGTTGGCGGCAAAGTCGTGTGGGATGCCGAAGCAGGCCCGTTGCACTGAAAGGTTAATCTTAACGAGACCCGACACCGGCGCTCAGTAGCTACGGCTTTACGTTCATGCCGGGGTCTTTTGCGTTCTTGCATTCCTTGCCGCTGGAATCGTTGATGGAATACTCGAAATACCCTTCAACGACCGGAACGCCGGACTTGATTCCGCCACTGACCGGAACAGTGAACTTGAATATGGGATGGTTATTATTGTCGACAAATGGTGTGCCGGGACTCGGATTAGGGCCGGGCGGGGTGGCCTGAAAGACAACCGTGTATTGCCGCCCATCAATTGAATCCCACCGTGCTTCGTGAATATTTTTACGCAGATTCATCGATGGGTAGTCCACATCGCACGCCCCCGCTGATGTCATATAAATCCCGTTGGGCAAAACGCGGCGAGAATAAGATTTTTGGGGGGTGCGCTGGCAACCTGCCGCTAAAAGCGTGATAACCAAGGGTATCGAGATTGCTTTGTGACCCGCGTGCATGACATTCACCTCGCCAGGTTCTTCGGGTGGAATTGTGCCATGAATTGCGGGGAATGGAAATCGAACTCTCAATCCAGGTCTGGCGAAAAGGGAAGGCCGCTGCCTGCCCGCAGCGGCCTTAATTTCCAACTTAATCCGGGTCTCTGCGGATTTTTTTTCGGGCGCGCTTTCGCGCCAAAGCTTGCTTC
>QIAS01000065.1:1498-8516 GCA_003225615.1 Acidobacteriota bacterium
TCGCCCGGCTTCAGGTAATAGGAGTGACGCTTCACTTCCTTAATGATGTCCTCCGTCTGCACCTTGCGCTTGAAGCGACGAAGCGCATTCTCCAACGACTCGCCTTCTTGCAGTCGAACTTCTGCCAAATTCATCACCCCCAAACCAGCCCTAATCGGGCCTATTAAAGCTTAACCCATTTGTGCGACGTTCTGTCGAAGTAATTGCCAAAAAACCGGCTTCTCACAGCGGTCAGAAAAGTCACCGAGCTTGGTTCCAGCATTTTCCGCTAAACATCTTTCAGTTGCTCCTCATCCATCCCGAAATAGTGGCCCAGTTCATGGATGACGGTAAGGCGGATTTGCTCGCGGACTTCGACTTCGGTGGAGCAGACAGCTTCAATATTCTTCTGATAAAGCACGACGTAATCAGGCCCGGTCGGCAGGTCAAAGATGCTCTTCCTGGTGGTGGGCACGCCATGGAAAAGACCCAGCAGCAGACGCCCCGGCCCCAGCCGCGGTGATGGCCCGTCCAGGGGCACATCTTCTACCAAAACTGCAACATTATGAATGCGAGTGCGAAATTCCCGTGGGAGCGAGTCGAGCACCTCTTCGACTATCTTGACGAAATGTTCGCGCTTCATCTTTCACCCAAAGTTAGGTAAGGGCAGCTCACTCGGAGTAGCCGTCATCCGGGTCGTCATCCTCGTCATCTTCACTGTCATCGCCTTCTTCGTCCTCTTCGTCTTCTTCCTCGTCTGGCTCCCGTCGAAGGAGAACATCGGCAGCGACCAGCTGATCAGAAGCGGGGGAGTTGGGATAGTCAAGTCCTATGTTGCCCACGCCCAATGGTACGCCTCGGATGAAGCGCTGGGAGATTGTCGGCTCGGGATTCAACTTTCGAATCGCAACATGTCGCTCGTGGATTCCCGTCGCCGAATTAGTTTTACCGATTTTCCGTCTACCAGCACTTCAGCTGGACGAGGCCTTGAGTTGTAGTTGGAGGCCAGAGACATCCCATAAGCTCCCGCGTCGAGAACGGCGAGGAGATCGCCTTCCGCTATAACTGGCAGATCGTGGTCGCGTCCCAGAAAGTCGCCGGTTTCGCATACCTGGCCGACCACATCGACTATTTCTCGCCGCACTGAATAAGCCGGAATCACCGGAACTATTCCGTGGTAGGCGTTGTAGAGCGCAGGGCGTATCAAGTCATTCATAGCGGCGTCCACGACAAGAAACGTCTTGCTGTCATTCTTTTTCCGGTAGACAAGAGAGGTGAGCAGCGCGCCTGCGGGACCTACAATGGCTCGCCCGGGCTCGAGCAACAGATGAATTCCTAGACCTCGCAGAGGATTCGTTACCGCTTTTGCATATTCGGCTGCGTAGCGCGAAAAATCTGTGGGCGCGACGCGGGTATACGGGATGCCGAGGCCGCCTCCAGCATCGACGTAATTGATCGTGTGACCGTCGGCCCGCAAAAGACGCACTAAATCGGCAACGCGCTCCATGGCGGCCGCGAAGGGGCCCACCTCCGTAATCTGCGAACCAATGTGCGCGCTGACCCCGGAGACGTTCAAGTGGCGGATACCGGAAGCGCGGGCGTATAGCGCGCGCGCTTCTGCGATAGGAATCCCGAACTTGTGTTTGTGGAGGCCTGTCGAGATATAAGGGTGCGTTTCTGCGGCAACGTCGGGGTTTACGCGCAAGGCCATGTTTGCAGTCTTCTTCAGACTTGCGGCGCATTCCGCCAGAGTCCACAGCTCGGACTCGCTCTCTACATTGAACAGCAAAATATTTTCGTGCAGCGCCGCCTTAAGCTCATCTCTAGTTTTGCCAACGCCGGAAAAGACAATCTTCTTCGCCGCGCGGCGATCGACTCTAAGCACCCGTTCCAATTCGCCGCCCGAGACTACGTCGAAGCCGGATTTCGTTGCTGCTACAAGACGCAGAATGCCGAGAGTGGAATTCGCTTTTACGGAATAGCAGATCGTATGGGGGATTTTGCGGAATGCGTCATCAAATGCGCGCAACCGGCTCACGATCGTAGAAGCGGAATAAACGTACAAAGGTGTGCCGAAACGTTTTGCGAGCCGAGGCAAGGGAACCTCCTCACAGAATAGTTGCAGGCCCGCAGAGGCACGAAACAGTCCTTTCTTGGCGCCCCGATACACAAAGCCGGGTGGACGTGCTTCGAGCCTGCGAGGGGTGCGACTCACTTGCGTTTTGCGGGGCTACCCTTGACTTTGATCGCGACTACTGTCTGGTCATCAAAGGGATCTTCCGAACCGGCGTGCTCCAGGACAGTCGGCGGATTTGTCCGCAGCTCGGGAAACAATCTGTTCTACACGCTGCCTGCCGAAGAGCTCGCCAGCGTTATTGCGGGCGTCCAGAATTCCATCGCTGAAGAAGACGAACAAGTCTCCCGGCTTGGCACGAAAATTAAACTCGTCGTAATCGGCATCGTCAAATAAGCCGAGCGGCAGGCCGGTGGCTTCGATGACCTCAACCTTCCCGTTGTGACAGTAGATGGGACGAGGCAGCCCGGAATTGGCGACCTGAAGGGTACGTTCTGCATCGTCCCAGACGGCGTAAATAATAGACACAAATTGGCCCTCAATACGCCGCTCGCCCAGGGAGTTATTGACGGCGGAAAGCATCTCGGCGGGGCCGGGTTCGATGGGCGCGTGCGAACGCAGAATGCCGTTGACCAGTGCGGCGTAGATAGCGGCCGGAGCGCCTTTTCCGCTCACGTCCCCAATTACAATGCCCAACCGCGAAAGCGAGTAGTTTACGAAATCATACAGGTCGCCACCGATAGCTCGTGCCGGCACAAACTTGGCTGCGACCTCAAGGTCCCGGAGCTTGGGAAGAACCTGCGGCAGAAGCCGGAATTGCAGTTCGCGCGCCAACGCCAGGTCGCGTTCCAGACGCTTCTCCTGGCGTGCAATTTCTTCATACAGCCGCGCATTCTCAATCGCGATGGCCACCTGTGCCGCCAAAGTTGTGACGGTGCGTTTGTGATCTTCGTTGAAGAATCCACGCCGCGTGTGTTCCAGGTCCAGTACGCCGATGACTTTGTCTTTGTAAATTAGAGGAACGGCCAATTCCGAGCGGGTCTCAGGATTCAGCAGGACGTAGCGAGGGTCTTTGCTCACATCGCTCACGAGAACGGCTTGACGGCTTTCCGCGGCGGCTCCGACGATGCCCCTGCCCTGCGGAATATCGTGCTTGATGTGAATGGTCTCCTTAAAGCGCAGGGCAAAGCGATGCTGCAGTTTCTGAGTATTAGAGTCGAGCAGCAGAATGCTGAACATTTGATAGTCGATGAGCCGGCTGACTAGTTCAGCGATACGTCTGAAAAGCTCGTCAAGGTTCAATATCGAGGTTAGCTCGCGCGCGATTTCGTTCAGGAGCAGGAGGGTTCGGGCCTGCCGGGTGGTGCGGGTGTGCAGGCGTGCATTCTCGATGCCCACAGCCATGCGCGACCCGATGAGGGTCAGGAGCCGCTTATGTTCCTCGGTGAAGTAATCAGGCTCTCTCGCCTCGATGTCAATTACGCCAATAACACGGTTCTTGATAATAAGCGGGATTGCCAGCTCGGACCGCACGTTGGGCACCGCGTCAATGTAGCCGTCTGCATCAAGAACATCGGCCACCAGAACGGCTTGCCGCAGCTGGGCGGCTTGCCCGGTGACGCCCTCTCCGACCTTAATGTTGACACGGTCCGCTATCTCTTTTGGATATCCCACATGAAAGCGGACTCGCAGTTCCTGCGTCTTCTCATTCAACAAAAGGATTGCGAAAATTTCGTAATCAATGACTTTGCGTACCAGTTCGGCGACTCGGCGCAGAGTGGTGTCGAGGTCGAGCGTGGTGTTGACCACATCGGCCACTTCCAGCAGTAAAGGCTCAACTTTGGAAGAAAGGTTAGTCTGAGTAGCGACGGTATTCACTGCCTTCATGATAGCAGCCGTGCTATCGGATCGGCGATGACGAAGGTTCCGGAGCGCCGAGTTCCCGCATGATGTGTACGCCGGAGCTGGTTCCAATACGGTCTGCTCCCGCCTGCACCATGGCAGCAAGGTCCTTTGCGGTGCGCACTCCGCCTGCGGCCTTGACTCGGGCACGGTCACCGACGACGGAGCGCATTAGAGAGACGTCTTCCAGGGTGGCGCCTCCGAAGAAGCCAGTGGCAGTTTTTACGAAGTCGGCGCCGGCAGCGACGCAGAGTTGACAGGCTAATATCTTTTCTTCGCGGGTGAGCAGCGGCGGTTCAAGTATTACTTTCAAGATTGCGCCGCCCTGATGAGCAATTTCCGCGACGCCGCGAATATCAGCTTCGACGATATCGTGCAAGCCGGATTTCAAAGCTCCGATATTCATAACCATATCCAGTTCGGTCGCGCCGAGGCGCAGTACTTCAGCAGCCTCAAAACGTTTCACTGTCGTCAGATATGCCCCGAGCGGAAACCCGATCGTTGTGCCAACGTTGGCTTTCGCCCCGTGCAGTTCCTGGACTGCCAGCGCAACCCAAGCGGGATTCACAAACACATTCGCAAAGCCGTAGTGTGCCGCCTCGCGGCACAAGCGGATCACGTCCTCACGGGTTGTCTCCGGCTTCAAAACCAATGAGTGGTCAATGAAGGTCGCAACCGAGCGCCAGTCGGTCAATGAAGCGAGGTTTGGATCCAGAATCTGTGCTTGTACCATAGCTTTATTCTATCGTTCTGCTGCTGACGCATCATGCGGCATCACGCAAATATCGGGGAGATTGCGATATTTCTCGGCATAATCCAGACCATAGCCGACGACGAATTCGTCAGGGATGGTGAACCCCAAATAGTCCGCCTGGATGGGTTTGAGACGGCGCGAAGGCTTGTCCAGCAGGGCCGCGATGCGCAGGGTCTTGGGTTGATGCGCCAGGAGAATATTGCGGAGATAAGTGAGCGTGAGGCCGGTATCCAGAATGTCCTCAACTAGAATCACATTCCTTTCCCTCATGGAAGAGTCAACATCCTTGGTGAGGCGGACCTCTCCGGTCGAATCCCAGCCACCGCTCACCTCCTGGCTCGGGCTAGGGCGGTTTCCGTAACTCGAAACGCCAATAAAGTCCAAGCTTACATCGAGTTGGATGTGGCGGGCGAGGTCACTGACGAACATGGCGGCTCCCTTGAGCACGCCGACAAGGATGATCGGTTCGGCGGAGAAGTCACTCGTAATCTGGGCGCCCATCTCGGCCACTCGCTGGGCGATTTGCTCTTTTGAGATAAGAATTTTCAATTCGGCCACGAGGAACCCATCAACTCCACAGGACGCAGAGTATACACGCCAAACGCTCCATTTCATTACATTGCGGCCAACCATGGCGCTCAATAGAATGTGTAGGTCATCATGGAGGGCTTCTGACCATGACCATGCCCGAATTTCATCAGCTCGTAAACGAAGCCAAAAAAGAAATCCAGGAGATCGGGCCCGCAGATCTCAAGAAGATGCAAGAAGCGAAAGAAGATTTCGTACTGATCGACGTTCGCGAGCCCGACGAAACTGCACGCGGTACGATTCCTGGAGCGGTTACGATACCCCGGGGAAAGCTTGAGTTGGACATCGATCAAGTCACAAGCGACAAAGACAAGAAAGTGGTGCTGTATTGTGGCGGCGGCAGCCGCTCAGCATTGGCCGCCTCGGCGCTCAAGAAGATGGGTTTCAGGAATGTAATTTCTTTGGCCACCGGGTATCGGGGGTGGAAGCAATCGCAATAAGCAGGACCGGGTACGGAGTTGCGAGTACAAGGTCCATTGCATCGAAAGCTCAATTGAGAAATCCCTCACAGCGAAGAAGACGCTAACAGCTAGGAGCAGAAAGACTATGAATCTCAAAGGCATAAAACTTACATGGTTAGGCCACGCGACGTTCCGCATTGAAACTCCAGGCGGGAAGACCATCATTGTGGATCCATGGGTGATGGGGAATCCCATGTGCCCGGAAAATGAAAAGAACATCAGGAAAGTTGACGTCCTGCTCTGCACCCACGGCCACTTCGACCACATCGGCGATGCAGTTGAGATCGCCAAGAAGCACAACCCTGCCGTGGTGGGCATTCCGGAACTATGCGGGTGGTTGCAGAAGAAGGGCGTGAAGAACTGCGCGGAAATGAATAAGGGAGGCACGCAGGCGGTGGGGGACATCAAGGTCACCATGGTACACGCTGACCATTCCTGCGGCATCAAGGATGGAGACGAACTCGTCTATGGTGGCGAAGCCTGCGGCTATGTGATCGAGTTTTCGAACGGTGTGAAGATGTATCACGCGGGCGATACGAACGTATTCGGCGATATGGCGATCATTCGCGATCTATACGCGCCGGAGATCGCCATGCTGCCCATTGGCGATCACTACACTATGTCCCCGCGTGAAGCTGCCTATGCGCTCAAATTGCTTAAGCCAAAAACGGTGATCCCCATGCATTTTGGGACTTTTCCTCCACTGGTTGGGAGACCGAGCGATCTACGGAAACTGGTTTCGGGAGTTGAAGTGTTCGAGATGAAACCAGGCACAACCGTCAGTGAGCTGGCGGCAGCCTGAGCACTAATTCCTTTGTGTACCTTCGTCGCCCTTGGTGGTTAATGCTTTTGCCGCACGACCAGGGATACCGACCTACCTAAATTCTTGAAACAAAAAGGGGGAACTGTGGCGCGTGCAGCAGAAACCGACGTTAACGCATACTGGCGCATGGGCGGGGTTACGGTCCCGGCAGTCGAGGAGTACCTTTACTCCTTGCTTCCGCCACGCGATGAAGTGCTCGCGGAGATGGAGGAGGAGGCGGCTCGTCGAAAGGTTCCCATCGTTGGCCCGGCGGTCGCGCGCATCCTCTACCAGTTGGCGCTGATCGGCAAAGCAAAAACCGTCTTTGAAATGGGCTCGGCCATCGGCTACTCCACCATCTGGTGGGCGCGGGCGGTGGGCGAGAATGGGCGCGTGTTTTACACTGACGGCGATCCGATAAATGCGGAACGCGCCCGCAAATATTTCGAACGCGCTGG
>QIAS01000066.1:0-5104 GCA_003225615.1 Acidobacteriota bacterium
GCCGGTTGCAAACCACCGCCTAAGAACTTACGGCTTTTCGGCTTTCTCTGTTACCCAGGCGTTACCAGCAACTCGAACCTGAAATGTTAACTTTTGCTAACCTTCTGAAAAGGTTTGGCGTGCCTAGCAGGCATTATTTAAACTCTGCCGTAAACCTAAGAAGAGTTTTGCTGAACTTTTAGTGTGGGAATGGAACCAGTTTGAACCGAGTAGCTCGCTTTCGAGCGTTCCTACAAAGATTCGGGAATAAACAAAGCCGCGGTCTGTAGACATGCTCTTTTCGCTAGCCTTAATGCTCGGTCGCGCGTCTAAGCCTGCTCTTTCCTGATGTTTTTGCGTCCCTACCACCGACCTTTTTGAACACCTCACGGCAACAATGGCCGAAGCCACGCAGCTTTACGAGTTGTGCACAAGCGTTTTGGAGCTGAATGTGTAGATAAGCTCAACTGGGACGCTTTGATCTTTTCCTTTGTCTGCCGCCGCGGCACACGTGGACAAAAGCGCAATCAATACGGTGGACAACAATTGATATGGGGTAAACCGTTTCATTGTTCACTCCGTCGGGCGCCCATTGGGACCTTGCAGAGTTTGTGGACTCTAAATTCAGGTAATTGACCGCGGTCAAATTCCAGAACCGTTTTTGCGGAGACATACTTCAGACCTTGTGAGATGCCTGCAGGATTCACCTGCGTCTGCCGCGCTTTCAAAACCTGATCGAAGGTAAGGTTCAGAATCGGATACTTGCGCCAGTCCTTGTAGTCAAAGTGCCACCATTCAAATTCGTAGACTTCGAAACCTTCCTGCTCCATCGCCTGGCGCAGGAGTTCGCGATGCCATCGTTGAATGGAGGTTCCGCCGGGATAACCGGAATAGGAGCGCTCCGACATTTCATCGTAAACGCCGACCATGTCTACGGGCTGTCCGGTGGTTAAATCGTAAAGGCTAAGATCAATGGCGCAGCCGCGATTATGACGCGAGCCCTCACGGGGATCGGCGACGAAGATTTTCTTGTCGTCCGGGGTGGCATCCCAGAATATTTTGGTGACATACCAGGGCCGATAAGCATCGTGAATGAGGAGGCCATAGCCAAGCGGCTTCAATTTGCGATTGACGCGGGCCACTGCCTCGGCAGCCGGGCGCTGCAGAAATGCTCGCGCTTGGGAGTAAATGGGCGTGCCAAGGAAATTGTTCTGTGAGGCATATCGAATATCGAGCTTGATCGAGGGATCAAGCGAGGTGAGTTCGACGAGATCAGGCTTGCGAAAGTCATCATTTTCCGCTGGCGGATCAGCCGCGAGCGCTTCTTTGCGCAACTCGCTGATATTTTTTACCGGAAGGATTCGGAAGATTCCGTCCGCCACGTCCCCGATGGGGCGGCGCTTGAATCTGACCCCGCTCACCCGCACTTGCGTGGCTTCACCATGGCTGTCGCGGGTAAAAATGGCCTGCTCACCGTCGTACAAGCCATCCGTTGGGAACTTGAAGACATCTTTAGAAACTTCGGACAACGGATCGTATTCGATCCACTCAATTAACGCGGTGAGATGGCCATCTTTTTCGAAGATATAAAGCGTGTCGTGGTCCCAGCCGTACTCGCCAATGAGGCCCTTCCATTCGGCAGGAGGAGGCGCGGGCTTTGGTACCCGCACTCGCCCGAGAGTCTCCGTCCTGATCTGAATTGCGTTTTCCAGAGGCGTGATTTTCGTGCCATAAGAGAGCAGGTCATCAACAATGAGATCATTGTTTAATTGACGCAACTCAACCTGCTCACCACCGCTTCCCCGAAGGGCGGTGAGTTTGCCATTCAAATATTTCAGATCTAAAGCGTCGGTGCCTTTCTGGTAGTGTCCCGCAATGTTGCGGGCAAGCTCGGGAGGAACAGGGGTCGTGGGTGGCGGTAACGCGAGCGGCTTGCCTTCGCGATGCGCGCGGACTAAGCGCAGAGCCTCTTCTACAATACGATTGGTGACCGCATTCGCACAATCTCTAGTGGTGACTGCCGCCACGCCGAGTTTGTCCTCCGGCAGCAGATCAAGTGAAGTAGCAAAGCCGTAGATCGCGCCGCCGTGGCCGATCATGCGGTGCTTGTCAAGATCTCCCAGGATGAAGCCAAGGCCAAAGACGCGGCCGCCGGAATTGGGCAATTGCGGCGTCCACATTTCGTCGAGGGTTGCCGGCTTCAGGATTTGTCCATTTTGCGTTTTACCGTGGGCGAGAAGCACACTTACAAACCGCCCCAAATCGATAACGGTTGAATACATGCTTCCAGCCGGGGACATA
Source organism: Acidobacteriota bacterium (assembly GCA_003225615.1). Taxonomy (GTDB): domain Bacteria; phylum Acidobacteriota; class Terriglobia; order Terriglobales; family Acidobacteriaceae; genus QIAS01. The sequence goes on from QIAS01000066.1 coordinate 2,281, forward strand.
CCTAGCTGAAAGGTAGGCGCTTCGAAGGTCTTGCCGTCATAAGACCACATTTCTGCTTTCGCAAGATTTGCGGTGATGGCGGGCTCTGGCGCGAATGAGCTGTGCTGTAATCCGACCGGATCGAGCACTGCACGTTTCAGATATGTAGCGAAGGGCTCGCTACTTTTTTTCTCCAAAACATAACCCACCACGCCAATGGCCGCATTTGAGTACTTAACATGGCTCTGGGGAGGATAGACCAGATCCGTTTCATTCAAGCTGCTTACGGTTTGTGCCAGGGACGGCTCGGTCGGGTCAAAATAATTCCCCACCGGGGGCTCACGCAGCAAGCCGGATTGGTGAGACATGAGCTCGCGTAGCGTAATGGGCTTGCCGAAAGGATTGCGGGGATGGAAGTCCGGAAGATAGGTTGAAACCGGAGCATCGAGGTTAGCCTCGCCGCGCTCGACGAGTTGCATGATGCCGATATCGGTGAACAGCTTCGAAACAGAGCCGATGCGATAAGTGGTCTCCGCGGTAGCGGGAATTTTCTTCTTAGGATCAGCGAAACCGAAGCCTTCGGCCCAGACGATCTGCTGGTCGTCGACGATGGCAATCGATAATGCGGGCAAGTGCTTTTCGGCCATCTGCTGCTCGATGAACGGTCTTAGCAGCGAAGCGATGTCTGCATAATCCTGGCGAGGAGCAATGTTAGGAGTGGAACTGCTGTCAATAGCAAGCAGAAGAGCTGACAAAAAAATGATCGTTAGACAGATTCCGGCTTTCGCAATGCGAACCCTGGATTTCCGGCGGAATAATGCCATTCTAATTCTCCAACCTTTATCGGCCCATGAAGTTCCGCTCACGAAATCGATCACGCCGGAACGGCCGCCTGAGCTTTCCAACTGTTCGTACGCGTGGTGAGCCCGTTGATGAGATCGCGCTTCACCGCATAACCGAGTCCAGGAGTCGCTGTAATCGGGATAGTGCCGCGGGGGCTCACCTGCACTTCGGGCTCGATAATGTCTTCGTGCCAGTAGCGGCTACTGGCAGAAACATCACCCGGCAGAGTAAACCCAGGCAATGTAGACATGGCGATGTTGTGGGCACGCCCGATGCCCGACTCCAGCATGCCTCCACACCAGACTGGAATGGAGTTCTCGCGGCACACGTCGTGGACACGGCGGGCCTCACTGTGGCCGCCCACGCGGCCTAGTTTGATGTTGATGATGCGGCAGGCGCCCATTTCAATTGCGCCACCGGCGTGCCGAGAATTGTGAATACACTCGTCCAAACAAATCGCAGTCTGAATTTGCGATTGCAGTTTGGCGTGGGCATAAATGTCGTCCCATTGCAGCGGCTGTTCGATCATCAGCAAGCCAAAGTCATCAAGTTTCTTTAGAAGACGCACATCTTCGAGGGTATAGGCGGAATTGGCGTCGACTGACAGGCGGATTTCGGGAAATTCTTTCCGGACTGCGGAGATGAATTGAAGATCCTTGCCGGGCTTAATCTTCAGCTTGATACGCTGATATCCGCTGCGCAGCTCTTCTTCTACTTTCTTGATCAATGATTGCGGTGTTTCGCGGATACCGAGGGAAACACCACAACCGATCTCCGCCAGAGTTCCGCCGATAAGTTTCGATAACGAAATGCCTTTCAACTGGGATTCAATGTCCCAAATTGCATTCTCAACGCCGCCCTTCGCCATTTCGTGTCCGCGAATGGCGGCCACCAGAGCAGGAAATTCCGAAGCACTGGCTATGCTTTTACCGACCAGCCGCGGGGCAACGTAATTCGAGACAATGTGCCAGGCGGTATCGGTGGTTTCGGAATTGTAAAAGGGATTTTCGTCAGCGGTTATCTCGCCCCAGCCGCTCAGGCCATCGGAGTGGATTTCAACGAGAAGAATCCTGCGATCGTGCATCACACCTAGACTAGTCTCAAATGGATACTTCAGGCGCATGCCGAGTTCCCGCAAAATAATCGATTCAATCTTCATAGGGTTTGATTTTCCAATCGAATCCTGTGACCACGTACGAATTTTAGGAGCACTTTATCCTGCCAACAGACGATTCAGGCGGCAGTGTCAATAATTCAAGTTGAAATTGAGCAGGTTCCAGTAAATGAAGAACCAAGCCAGCCCAATGCAGGCCAGAGCGATCAACGCCGCAAACACCTTGTTCCACACCCACGTTGATTGTGTGGTTGGAGAGGCAGTCGCCGACGTGGCGCCCGCGTCGGCGCTGCTGGCTGCGGCGGCAACGACAGTGGCNNCGATGTCGCGCGCCAGGCGTGCACAGCGGCGTGGAGAACTACGAGGCTGCCAACGGCGCCAATCACACCGACAATCTGTAGCAGATGAATCCAAATATCGATGTGGCTGTTAGCGGCGCCGGGAGCGTCCAAGATTGAAAGCAGGCCGACCAGCCCACTGAGGAAGAGCAAATCTGCCACACAGACCAGCCTGACGGCGATTCGCAGCCTTCGCTCCCCGGGCGCGAGATTGAGTTTGCGGCCGTAATGGTGACGGACCAATGCGGAGACGGGCCACAGAATGAGAGTCAAAATTAATATTCCGGCGCCAGCTCCCAAGACAAAATAATTGAATGGTTTACCCTGCAGCCAGCCGACGCGCTGGAATGTAAAGAACGGAAAATCCATGACGAAGTAAAGTCGCCCGTTCGCGTCCGGCTTAAAAGCCATGCGGTCCTGGCCGTTAACATCTCGATAAACCAGCGGGTTGATTTCCTGAAACTTCTTGGGCTGGCCATTGAAATCTTTCAATGCATCGGCGGAGATGGTCCCATCAGTATTGGTGAAAACCTTCACTTCTCCGAGCATG
>QIAS01000066.1:5262-5766 GCA_003225615.1 Acidobacteriota bacterium
CGCTGTTGTAGGAGACGAAGAATCCGACTCCGGCATCTGGGATCAAGTGAAGGTCGCTGTGGAAATACACCGTGTCGCCGGCGTGGCCGATGATGCGATGACCGTTCCTAGATTCCTCGTAGAATCCAAGAGCCATTGCGGTCATGGCGGGATGGGCGGAGAATTGGCGTGAGTGCATCAGTTCCGCGGTTTCCGGCTTGAGTATCCGCGCACCATTAAATTGACCATCCTGAAGGTGCGCGATGATGAAATGGGTCATATCGATGGCTGAAGTCGAGACGCTTCCTGCCGGCCATGCTTCCACCACTTCAAACGATCCGGCGGGAGATGAGGCCACCTGGTAGCCTTCCGACATTAAGGGCTTCAGCTCGGGTGGCAATGGCTGCGCGAAAGTGGTGTGCCCCATGGCCAAAGGCTTGAAAATGTTTTCGTTGATGTAGTCGTTGAAGGGCTTATCCGAGACGCGCTGCACGATGTAGCCCGCCACCGAGGTTGCATAGTTCG
>QIAS01000066.1:5883-6380 GCA_003225615.1 Acidobacteriota bacterium
GTGATGGGCTGCGGATACGTGGGCGGGATTTTGAAATCCAGATAATCGTTCACGTCGCGGTCGAGATCCAGCTTGCCTTGCTCGACCAACTGCATCACGGCCGTCCAGGTAAAGAGCTTCGAGATCGAGCCAGGACGAAATAAGGTATTTTCGGCCGACACTGGCGTTTTCTTCTTCACATCGGAGTAGCCATATCCTTTTGCGAAGAGAACCTTGCCATCCTTCACCACCGCAATGGTGACGCCGGCAATATCGTCGCGCTCGATTTGCTGCGGCACCAAGCCATCGAGAAACGCTTCGACATCGGCCTCGGTCATGGGGCGCGCGCTTGAGGACGCCTCAGGCTTCTGGGCTGCCGGGATATTTGGCGCCAGGGGATTTACCTTCGGTTTTTGCCCCCAGGACAGAGTGCAGAAACACAGCAACATAGTGGCGGCCACAGCAAGAACAATCGGCAATTGGCGGGAAGAGTTTTCAAATAAAACTTCTGGCTTCTC
>QIAS01000105.1:0-7352 GCA_003225615.1 Acidobacteriota bacterium
GTCTTCGCGCGCGGCTTCCTTCAGACCGCGAATGTGTTTTTTGGGAATGACGAGAATGTGCGTGGGGGCTTGCGGATTAATGTCTTCGAATGCAAAGGTGTCGGCGTCTTCATAGACTTTTTTGGCAGGCACTTCGCCACGGATGATGCGGCAGAAAAGACAATCTTTCATTAGTCACACTGGTCTTTAGGCTCTAGGCGCGACGCCCTAGGCAGAATTATAAGAATCTTTCAGGTACCCCGGCCCGGAGGGGAAGATGCACAGCATACTCCTGGGGTGCGATGTGATGGAAGTCCCTGATTGCATTCCTACGGCTGAGTTCGAAAATGATAATGCTGCCATGACCGCGAAATGTCTTATCCGACGCGGTGGCCGGAAGCGGGCAGCCGGGCTCTCTCAATCCAGCCTCACCACAAAAATCCCCCCCTGCGGCGTGCGCGTGTCGCGGGCCAATTCCTCCGCACGCTGGCGATCATCATTTTGCACTTTCACGCGTACCCACCAGTTGCCCGCGGGACTGCTGAAGCTGAGCACTTTAGCTGTGTGGTATCGGCGAGAAAGATGTTGCGCCAGTTCGTCGGCCGCCTTCTGCTGATCGAAGCCACCAATTTGTACGGCCCAGTGTCCGCCGATCTCGAGCGGGGCGGGCGTCTGGAGCACTTCCATTTTTATGATCGCGACCCCGGCCAACCAGACGTCCACTGTCCTGGCTGCCGCCAGCGATAAATCCAGCATGCGTCCCTTGATGAAGGGACCGCGATCGGTAATGCGCACGACGGCGGAATGGCCGGTCTTTACATTGGTTACCCGCACGATCGAGCCGAGGGGCAAGGTGCGATGAGCGGCCGTCATGGCGTGCATGTTGTAAATCTCGCCGTTTGAGGCGCGCCGGTTGTGATACGGCGCTCCGTACCAGCTCGCCTTGCCGGTTTCCACGTAGATTGGTTTGGCGTTTTCGGGAACTGGAATCTGCTCTGGCGCTTCCTTGGATTCCTTTTCCGTTTCCGGAGCGGTGGGCGGAGGCGCAGGCTGGGCTGAAGGTTCGGCCGGAGCCTTGGGCGCGGATTTTGCGGTCGCTGGGGGCGGCGGAACTTTGACGCGCGCTTGCTGATGCCGGCCGCAGGCGGCGAGCCAGAGACAGGAACAGAGCACAACACCGACAACGGTTCGCGGCACTAGGGCTGCTTTTTGTCTTTCTCTTCTGCCTGTGCCTTGGCCTGCTCGATGTAATCGGCCATTCGCGCTAGTTTCTCCGCCGCTGTACGCAGCGCTTTGGTGGAATGGGAACGGACCGCCGGAACCACTTCGTTGTTCAGGTAGTGGACGAACTCCGCCGTCTCCTTCTCCAGACGCTCGGCGACGTGCGCCACTCCCTTGTTCACTCGTGCGGATGCCTCTTCCACCTTGCGGTCGAAGTTGGTCATGGTACCTCTGCGAAGATTTAGGCGTGACAAGTCTCACGCGTGATTTGCGGAAGCCAGGCTCGGCCATTATTTCCTGTCAGAGAAGCGGGGTCAACCCCTGCCGTATCCCCTGTGCTAACCATGCCAATAGACTTTGTCGGCTCTGCTATAAAATTCACAGCATGAAGAAATACATTGTTGCCATTCTCCTGGCGTGCGGGGCACTTTCGGGGTGCGCCGTCTGGAGCGAACGACCGGCCAAAGAACTCACCAGTGCCACCGGCGGCGAAGGGCTGGAGCGCGCCTACTGGAGTGAAGTAAAGAGGCAACATTGGAACGATGTCGCGCTGCGCCTTGCCTCCAACTTCATTGCCGTGACTCCTACTGGACAGCGCGACCGCAGCGCCACCCTCGAATATCTCAAACAAATAAAATTGCAGGACTATTCTCTGGGAGACCTCCAGACCGAACTCAGCGGTAACACCTTCGTAGTCACCTATACCATCACGCTGCACGGAACCTACGAGGGGAAGCCTCTTCCCGAAAGCCCTCAAAAAATGCTGACCGTCTGGCAACAACACAAGTCGGGCTGGATGCAGATTGCACAAACCACATTCGGGCCAGAGGGCAGGAGTCAGTAGCCGGTAGTCAGGAGTCAGCGGGGTTCGCCAATTGCTATTGTGAACTGCTGGCTGATGACCGAGTTCGATGCGTAAATACTCATTAATACGCCCAGAATGGTCCCGCACCCGCCGACGTTGGCTGCGACTCGATTGCGGTGAACACGTTGCGTCCGAAAAAGAATGGCAATCCCCAATCGAAGGTATTGGCGTTTGGTCCGGCCAGGTCGTCGAATGCGAAGTTGTTCGAATTTAAGCTTTCCGCATTGGCTACGCTGAAATTCACTGTATTGCTTGTCCCATTGCGGCCTTGCTGGGTGGCGGAAAAATTCTGAGTTGAGCTTGGACAATAAAAGCCCGTGGCCTTAGAACAAGCCGGGAGCGTTGGTGTGGCAGTTCCGAAGAAGAGCCCGTTGGAACCGCTGTCAATAAAGCTGTTGGGGTAAGAAGTCCCACCGCTAGCCGGATAAATGGTGGTGAAATTTCCTGAGGAGTTCAACGTGAACACCTTGGCGGAACCCAGTGCGTTGTTGCTTTGCGTGTCAATGCCAAAAACCAACGAGCCGTTGACGCTTGGTGCTCCGGCCGGGCCGACAGCGGGCAACTCCACAATCACGCCGGTGTTATCTTGCGGGCAAGTCGAAGAAGGACACTGGAAGTAGACGCCCGGATTACCGGCGCCCACTGGCAGAGCGCACTGGTCACCGCAGTCCTGGCGGAACGGGCCCACGCCGAGGATTCCATTGGCGGCCAATGTCTGCAGAGTGTCCATGGGGGTGGCTTTGCTCGAACAACTCGAGGGTACCGCAGAAAATTTAGGGTCACCGATGATCTGGATCGGCACGGAGTTGGCTTGCTCGCTCGCGAGCTTCACATCTGCGGCCTTGACTGGCCCCCAGGTGACGCCGTCGGAGAACTGGGCGCATTCGGCGATCGGAGTTCCAAGGGCAGTGGTTTGCTGGGGCAAAGAAAGGCTGACAGCGCTAGATAACAGCCTGAGCCCATACGAGCCGGTATCGACCAGCACGCCGGAAATTGTCTGGCAATTGGAGGTACCCGGAACACAGATCGTGACTGGAGTGAAAACACCGTTCGCGTAGTTGCCAAGCGGGCCGGAGTTGACTGCGATAGGCTGAACATTCGCGCCAGAAGTGGCGATGGGATTTGAATTGGGATTGGATCTACCGCTGGAGGTTCTGCCGCCGCAACCCACGATGGTTAACATAATGCCCGACAAAAACAATATCGCCAAACTGCGCACGCTGCCTCCCTTAGTGAATCGATTCCACTTCGACGCCCGCCGGTAACATGTCGGGAAGATAGGCTCTGCCAACAAATGCGCGCATGTGTCCGCCGGAATGCACGACCAGTCCCGGCTCATGAATCACCAGAGGGCCGCGGCCGTTGCGGTTGTTGCGGGCTTGTGCAAGCCGATCGAAATACGGGCCCAGAACTTGCTGCAGGTCAGGAAGCACGGGCCCTTCCCAGGCCACCGCAAAGACCTTCCCCGCAGGGGAGACGTATTCGCGTACCACGCTTCCGGTGGGCGCTTGAATTTCATGCACGGAATAGGCCGGCGCGCGAGCGATGCGGCGCATCCCCTCCATGTGCACCTGATCGGTCTCGACCGAGGCCTCGTCGCCGCCCAATTCAGCAAATGCGGGCAAGCTTATGATCAGCATGGCGAACACGACGCCCACGAGAGACATTTTCCAAGTTGTAAAGTTGCCTTTCGACCTAATGATGATTTTCATCTGACGGACGTCCCTGATTAAGCGAATAAAATTTGGTGGCTTCTGTTCGCTTTGCCTTTCGATGCACTCTGATTCGCAATAAGTTGTCAACGCGTATCCGCCTGAAGGTGTATATATTATTGCGATTAAACGACAAGTTACGAATGGGATGGGTGCGCTGTCCGCTTGGAAGGCGCACATAGACGAACGTACAATGGCTTACTTCACATGAGCCAACGCAGTAAGTTACCCGGCATAACTCTTAGTGATCGCGTGCTGTTTCGACGTCGACTGCTGCGCTGGTACGATCGCCACAAGCGCGATCTTCCCTGGCGCGGCAGTCGTGACCCATATCACATCTGGCTTTCGGAAATCATGCTGCAACAGACACGGGTAGCCGCAGTGGTGGAGTATTACCAGCGATTTTTGCGCCGCTTTCCAACCATTCACGCATTGGCCGCCGCGCGAGCTTCTTCGGTGCTTGCCGCCTGGAGCGGGCTCGGCTATTACCGTCGTGCGCGCATGCTGCACGCCACCGCAAGGGAAATTGTGTGCGAGAACGCCGCAGAATTTCCGAGGACGTCGCGTGATTTGCGCGCCCTGCCCGGCATCGGCCGCTACACCGCTGCCGCTGTGGCTAGCATTGCGTTTGGCGAGGTTACCGCCGTAGTGGATGGAAACGTCGAACGGGTGCTGCAAAGAGTGCAGGGAAGAAAGATTGCCACGCGTGAGCTTTGGGAGACGGCATCAACTCTCGTGAGTCCGGGCCGTTCCGGAGACTTCAATCAAGCCCTCATGGAACTGGGAGCGACCGTGTGTTTGCCCCGCCAACCCCAGTGCGCGAAGTGTCCGGTCAGCACTATGTGCGCGAGCAGAGGAGAGCTGCCCACGACGAAACAGCCGCGCCGGAAGAAGCGGGACATTTATTACGGGCTGAGCTGTCAAAATGATTCCGTATTTCTGCAGCAACGTCCCCGAGATGTCTCGCTCATGCCAGGGATGTGGGAACTACCGGAGGCGGCTCCAGGCAATGGAAACGGATCTTGCCTGACCTTGCGACACTCCATCACCGTGACAGACTACACGGTCCGAGTCTCGCGTCAGCCACCGCCGCTGCACGGCCCGGGCCGATGGGTGCCCCGCGCCCAAATCACTCGCTTGCCCTTGACGGGGTTAGCCAGGAAGATTTTGCGCGCGACGAAAGTGGTTTGCAAGCAGTTCTCGCAAAGTAACCTCTGACTTGAGCTCAGGGACCCCTAATTTCCTACCCTAACTCCTACCAAAAGTTAGGGCTTCTACCGGATACCCCCGGCTACGGACGACCCTTCAAACTTAATGATGAATGAGACTATTCTGGAGGGTCCCCGAAATGAAAAGCAGGACAGCAGTGTTTGCAGTGCTGCTGCTTTGCGCGACATGGGTTGTGGCTCAGACGAGCACATCGCCAAGCAGCACAAATCAGAATACTTCGAGCACATCATCCAGCACCGCACAGACAGGTTCAACTTCCAGCACAGGGCAGTCGGGTTCGACCCAGCCGTCCTCAAATGAGTCGTCTTCGGCCAGTCAGTCATCTTCGACGCCAGGGCAAACGGGATCAGCAGCTTCATCACAGACAACTTCGCCCAGCACGACCCAGGGCACAACTGGTACTTCTTCACCAACCGGAGCTAGCCAAGGTGGAATGACGACCGGTCAAACCGGCGCGGCTACGGGCGCAGCGCCTGCTGCGCAAGCGGGCGCCACAGGCCAGAACGCAATTACAGGTTGCCTGAGCGGCTCGGCTGCTACGGGAGTTTTCGCCCTCATCGATAGCCGTACGGGAGCGGTTTACACCTTGGTGGGGGCTAACGATCAGCTCCGCACGCATGTGGGCGAAGAAATTCAGGTTTCCGGCCAGCCCATGAATGGAAACGCCGCATCGACTGGACCGAGCAGCGCCTCCAGCATGGGAACGAATAGCCAGACACCGACTTCAGCGGGCAGCACCGCCGCCGGCGCATCCGGCAGCACTTCAGCGAGTGGCAATGCGTTCCAAGTCAGCAATGTGACGCCGGTTGCCAACCATTGCACCCCGCAGGGTAAGACAACTCCATCCGCAGGATCGCCACGCTCGAACCTACAACGGCAACGCACCGTCGAGATGGCCGCTCTGATGGGCCAGACGACAGGCAGCGCAGGCACAGCGGGCACCAGCAACGCCGGGGCCAGTTCGAACGGACAGACTGGTGCTGCGCCTCCAGCCAGCGTCACGTCTCCCCAGGGACCAGGCCAGACCAGCGGTGCGCCGCCAGCCAGCGTAACCTCGCAAACCGGCAACAGCACAACTGGCACGTCCACACAGACTCCGGGCACGAGCACCATGCCGAACAGCACCGCGCCTACAACGACTCAGACTCCTGGCAGCACCACGACTCCGGGGGGCACTGGGACAACTACGCCGGGCACGGGTCCCGCGAATGGGACCAGTACTCCTGGCACGCAGCCGTCTACGCAAACTTCTCCTGGAACCATAGCGCCGAACACGACACCGACATCTCCCAACACAACGCCGGTGCAAGCGCCTTGCACGACGACGGGGACGGCGACGGGTTCGGGCACGGCTACTCAGCCGGGCAGCTCATCGACGACTACGACACAATCGCCGGGAACTACGACACAGAATCCCTGCACGCCGAGCACGGTTCCGCCGCCGAGCAGCGGTTCCACGCAACCGCCTTCGGGCTTCTAAGATCAGCGTTACTCCGAATTGTGGGCCTGCGAAAGCAGGCCCCTTTTATCTTTAAAGTTGTTTCTAGTTACTTGGGGTGAGATCAGGGGCAGGGTCCAGGTTTCATGCATGGGGACCGTGAGCACGGGTATGCGGCTGATCCTTATCACGTACTCCCACCAAAGCTCTCTATCCAAGCAAATCAAATTATTTCGGACAAAGTGAAATCAAGGGCAAGGTTATGGGTTGCAGATGTATATGATAAGGGACTTATTATGGGACTCCCATTCCGGGGAAGGAGCGCGCACAGTGGGGGCACCCGGTATATTTGCTGGAAAAAAAGGAGGGCTGACCATGAGAGGTCTTTGGTTTGTCCTGGTGTGCACGCTGGTGGCGGGGGCGCAACAGAGTTCCAATTCGGCGGTGCAAACCAGGATCATTGCCATGGAGAAGGCCTGGAACCAGGCATACAAGATGGGAGATACACGGGCGCTCGATGCCTTGCTCGACGACCAACTGGTGTTGATCAATGATGACGGGAGCGTGCAGAGCAAAGCGGAGTTTCTGAAAAGCGTCCGGGCGACCAACTCCCAGGAGCAACAGGTGGCACCGGAATCGATGAGCGTGCATGTGTTTGGCGACACAGCCATTGCCACGGGAGTATTTCGAGCCAAGGGGGTAGAGGGAGGAAAACACTACGAGCGGCGGGAACGGTTTGTGGATACGTGGATTAATAAAGGTGGGAAGTGGGTGTGCGTGGCTACTAATGCGACGCCGGTTCTGCACTAGGACTAGCCATACAAAGAAGGCGATGAGTGGGACAGCAGCCCCGGGTCGCGGGGAAATCTTTGTTAATCCGGCACTCCAACCCAAGCGGGTGGCCCGG
>QIAS01000105.1:7529-9455 GCA_003225615.1 Acidobacteriota bacterium
AGAAACTTGCTTGGGCGGCGATCTCGAATAGCTCTGCAGCGGCGTATTTGTGGCTGCTTTCGGTCCAGATGGTTTCATCTTCGCGCAGGGCAACGGAGAGATCGCAAGCCGGTATGGTCACCGTCTGCTTACGGCGGGAGCGCAGATGCATTTCGACGCTGCGGGCGTGCTGGTTGAAGCGGGCTTCATGCTTGAAGTGGTCGAGATCGAAATTTGCGTCGAGTTCGCGATTGATCCTGGCCAGCAGGTTGAGATTGAAGGCGGCGGTCACGCCGACCGGATCATCGTAAGCTGCGATCAGCTGCGGAATGGGTTTCTCCAGATCGGTGCCCAGGAGCAGCGAGTCTCCGGGCTCGAGGATGCGACGCATTTCCTGCAGGAATTTCACGCCGGCGGGGCGGTCGAAGTTGCCAATCGTACTGCCCAGGAAAAGCACCATGACGTGCTGTCCTTTGCGGCGGCGAGCTACCACTTCCAGCAGGCCATCGAGATACTCTTTTTCGAAACCCACAATGCTGATGGACTCGATATCGCCAAGCTCGCGGGCGCACATGGCCAGGGCCTTGCGCGAGATTTCAATCGGAAAGTAAGAAGTGTGCTGGCGGCGGCAGAGGGCCTCGAGGATCCAGCGAGTTTTTTTGCCGCTGCCGCTGCCCAACTCCGCGACGACGACCGGCATGGGCAGCCGAGCCACTATGTCGTGGGCGTGGCGGCGCAGTAGGCGCTCGTCGGCGCGGGTCAGGCCGTACTCGGGGAGGGTGCTGATTACCTCGAACAGGGCGGAACCTACGTCGTCGTACAAATATTTTGAGGGGAGTTCCTTCTGACCCTCGCGGGTGAGCCCGGCGCGCACGTCGGCGGCGAACGCGGAAACAGAATCCGCAGTGACCGCGTGGGTTAGCATGAAGTGTCTTTTCATTTAATTACCTCACGCAGCGAAATCCCGTGTAGATGTAGGGGTAGTGCGCCTGAAACCAGTTGCGAAAAGAGGCTCGCAGCATGCAGGCTGCGGTGCGCGCGGAGCCGCCTTTGAGCACGTAATGTTTGCCGTCGAAAAAGTCGGCAGAGTAGCCGGGATAAAACGGGAAGCGCTCAAACCCGGCGAATGGTCCAAACAGCGTAGACGTCCACTCCCATCCGTTTCCCACGAGGTCCGCAACTCCGAACGCGCTTTCCCCTCTGGGGAAGGCTGCTACGGAAACCGGGTCCCAGCGGTGAAAGTCGAAGTTGCCAAATTCCGCAGTGGGAGCGTTACTTCCCCAGGGGTATAGGCGTTGCGTGCCTTGCGGCGTGCCATAGGCTGCCTGGTGCCATTGGGCTTCGGTCGGCAATGCCTTGCCCTGCCAGCGCGCGTAGGCGCTGGCCTCCGCATGGCTCACGTAAACCGGCCAGTCTAGCCTTAGAGGAACATTGTCGAACATGGTGCGGAAGAACCAGCGGTCATCCATGCGGCGCCAGAAACTTGGAAAGGAAATATTGTTTTCTGTTTTCCACTTCCATCCGACGTCGGTCCAGAGGTCGCGGTTTTCGTATCCGCCGGCAGCGATGAATTCCAGGAATTGCCCGTTGGTGACTTTGTATTTATCAATCGCAAACGCTGGGACTTTGACCGAATGGGCTTCATACTCGTTGTCCCAGCCAAAGGCATCTTGATCGCGGGAAAGGCCCAGGGTTGCGAAGCCTTCTGGAATTTCGATCATGGTGGGAACTACAGGAGAGACAGGCGATGCAGTGGTTTGGGGCAGCTGCTTCTTGGATTGCAGCGGCATCTGGTGAAGCATGTAGGTAAACGTTTCTGCATGCATCAGGCGATGCTCGATCGCAACATTGAGCAACAAGTTCGCGGCGTGTCCTTTCTCGTCGGGCGGGGAAGAAAGCAGTTTTTGCAGGCTGGCATCCAGGCTGTCTCGAACCTGGCGCTTGTAG
>QIAS01000105.1:9474-10119 GCA_003225615.1 Acidobacteriota bacterium
TGCCGGCTGATCGGATGGGAGTTCGCCGGCTACCGGGTCGATTCCGAAAGCAAAGAGCCGGTCGAGTTTGGCATCGAAGGCTTCACGACCGAGCAGGCGCTCGCGCAGCAAGTTCCAGTCGAACGCTTCGAGGTGGCCGAGATAGAAAACCATCCGGTGGCGCTCAGGAATCGGACGCTCGTACAAGAACTCTGGTCTGACGATATTGAAGAGCTCATCCGTCCGGGTGCGAGCGTCAGCCAGACGGTCCAGGAGTTCGTTCCGGACTTCAATAGGACTTCGCGCGGCGAGCATTTTACCTCCCTCATATTCTGAGGTTTGTTCCGTCCTGCGCTGACTGAAACCGCGAATCGGTTCTGTTTAGATGGTTTTTTTGCCCTCGGGATACATTCCCAATGCACTAAACATTGTGTTGGAAGACTGCATCTGGCATTCCAACCATCTTTTCCGGAGGTAGGTTATTCAGGGGAATAGGTTTAGGCCATGTTTCGGGGTATGGCAGAAGAGCCAATAGTAAGGAGCAACAAGGAAATATTGAGATCTAAAGTTCCCCCTCAATGTACTCGGAACTTACTGTGGCTTGCGCCAGAAGTTTTGCAGATATTCGGCGAGCGCTTCGGTCCAAGGCCTGGGAGGATTGAACCC
>QIAS01000106.1 GCA_003225615.1 Acidobacteriota bacterium
ATCATTGAGTTCCGCGACCGTACGCGGACTGCCGTTGACATCGACGTCATACTCAAAGTTTCCGATCTTGGATGTCCCGGCCGGCAGAATCAGATTTTGCGCGCTGATGGCATTCACCACGTCCATCGGCGACAGGCCCTTGGACTGCAGCGCGTTCGTGTTCAGGTCCACCATTACCTGGCGCTGTTTCCCTCCATAGGGGTAAGGAATCGCGCAACCGGGTATGGTCACCAGGCGAGTGCGAATAAAATTCACGCCCAAGTCGAACAATTGCTGTTCTGAAAGCTTCGGGCCGGAAAGCGCCAGCTGAACAATAGGCACGCTGGACGCGCTATAAGTAATGACCAACGGCGGGGTTGTGCCGGGTGGCAGTTGCCGCAGTTGCGTCTGCGAGATCGCCGTAATCTGCGCAATGGCCTTCTCGATTTTTGCATTCGGTTGGAAAAATACTTTCACCACCCCAATGCCATTGAGCGACTGCGACTCGCTATGCTCGATGTCGTCAACCGTGGTCGTAAGCGAGCGCTCTGTGAGGTAAACGATGCGGTCGCTCATCTCCTGCGCATTCAGGCCGGTATAGTTCCAAAGAATGCTGACTACGGGGATATTGATGTTGGGGAAGATATCCGTCGGCGTGCGGTAAATAACAATTGGACCCAATATAAGAAGAAGGATGGCGACAACAACAAACGTATAAGGTCGTCGAAGTGCCAGCCGAACAATCCACATAAAGGACCTCTAGTTGTACCGCTGAAACCCCGCGTCGCCTGCCGAATCCTCGCGAGCGGACCGTGAAAAACTCCGGGGCAGCAAATTTCTTTAGATGACGTGAGATGTTCGCCGGATGTGAAATCAGCGCCAACCGCCAGCTTTTCTACACGCCCACCAGGTTCGGCTCTATTTTGGAGTAGCCCTGCTGCCGCGCCCATAAATCAAGTGGAGCAGCGGCGATTTCATCCACCACGGCGTCCGCCAGCCCATTCTTGGTCAGATCCACGGTCTTCAGATACCGCCGGCAACTGTCGCAGCATTCCACGCGAACATAGTCGAATTCGCCGGCCGTATACACCGGCAGTTTGCGGTTATCCTCTTCTCCGCAGCTGGGGCACACGATCCGCCGGAAGCTCCATTCAGCAAGGCAGAACGAGCAGATCAGGGATCGCTGCCCTCCGTCCCCCATCTGCCGCAGAACCCCGAGCCCCGCCTTGCGATTACAAAAAGGGCAAAGCGAGTGGCTGTACCCGGGCCACTGCATCGCTGCCCGATGTCGAAGCAATTCCGCATAAGGCTGAAGGAAGCTCCGCGCAAACAATGATTCAGATTCTGAAGAATCGGCCGCCGCACTCCCGCTCCAAAACTGATTCAGAAAACCTCCCCAGGAACGCTGGTCTTGTCCCTTGAGTTCATCAGCGATCTCAGCCGACCGCGCTGGTCCTACTTCCTTTACAAAAGAGAGAAATTCCCCGAAGCTGGAGAGCAGTTCCGGCAACTCGGGCGGACCGGCCAGTTGTTTATGACTGGCCGGCATCGGCGTGCGGTTCGAAGCCGTCTCTAACTTTCGATAGAGCTTTTCCTGGAACCCGGTGAGCAGCGCATAAAACCGCAGCATCTCGGCAGCGTACGGATGCACGCTCGCCAACTCTTCCGCCCGGCGGATGCGCTGCTGCCAGGGACTTTTCTTCATCGTGTGATTATCAGGCCCACGGAGAACTTAGCGCAACGCCACGGCCACTGCCCCGCGATTTGACACTCCAAAATGTTGGAGTTATAGTCCAGAGTGTCGTTTTGCGATTGAAAGCGTCAGGTTGTTGCCATTTGGTCGACGCTAACCGTCTCTCAGGTTCGCTTTCTGCAACTCCGTCCAGCCCGGTTGTGGCGGGCTGGGATTTCCGGCCACCCTCTTACCACGGAGGCTGTGAATTATGGAATTCTCCCGCAGAACTTTCATCAAAAGTACACTCGTTGGAGGCGCAGGTCTGTCCGCCTTGGGCTTCGACCTGACTCCGGTCTACGCCCAAACCCAAAGCCTCAAGATCTCCCGGGCAACAGAGACGCGCAGCACCTGCCCGTACTGCTCAGTCAGTTGCGGCGTCATTATTTATACGCTGGGCGACAAGGCCAAGAACGCCATTCCGCAGGTGGTGCACGTCGAAGGCGATCCCGATCACCCCATCAACCGTGGCACGCTTTGCCCCAAAGGCTCGTCGCTCGAACAGGACATCGTGAACGACCGCCGCCTTCTGAAGCCGCAGGTCCGGCGGCCAGGCGCAACGGATTGGGAAGACATCTCCTGGGAAGATGCCTATAACGAGATCGCCCAAAAGGTGAAGAAGACGCGCGACGATGCCTTCATTGAGAAAGACGCCCAGGGCCACACCGTAAACCGCTGCGAGAGCATCGCCTTCACCGGCGGCTGCACCGACACTAACGAGTTCAACTATCTGGTCGTCAAGACCATGCGCAGCCTGGGGGTCTGCTACCTGGAAAACCAGGCCCGTGTTTGACACGGCCCCACGGTCTCCAGTTTGGGGCCAACATTCGGACGCGGCGCAATGACCAATGGCTGGATCGACATCAAGAACACCGACATGATGTTGATCATGGGCGGCAATCCAGCCGAAAACCATCCCTGCGGCTTCAAGTGGCCCATCGAGGCCAAGATTCATCGCAACGCTAAGATGATCGTTGTCGATCCGCGCCTGACGCGGACAGCCGCGACTGCGGATCTTTTCCTGCAGATTCGCGCCGGCACTGACATCGCCTTCCTCGGCGGGCTGATCAATTACGCCATCCAGAACAACCGCATCGCCAAGGACTACCTGCTTAACTACACCAGCGCTGCGCTCATTATTAATGAAGGTTTCAAGCTTCCCGATGATGGCCTGTACTCGGGATTCGATCCAGCTACTGGTACTTATGACCGGACCACCTGGAACTATGCGGGTGAGGGCGGCGGGAAAACGGCGGCATCGCCTTACACCGGTCTGGGCGGCCAGTCCGGACACTCACCCACGCTGAGTGAAGGATTGCCCAAGCAGACAGGCGCGACCAGCGCTCCGAAAGCTCCTTACCCGGTGCCTCTGATGCCGGAAAAGGTTCAGGTCGACCTGACGCTGCAGCATCCGCGCTGCGTCTTCCAGTTGCTGAAGCAGCAATATTCGCGCTACACGCCGGAGATGGTCGAGCGCATCACGGGCATCCCCAAAGAACAATTTCTGAAGGCGGCGGACTTATTCACGTCGATCAGGAAAGATGGGGACATGAAGAAGGTTGCGACCATTATTTATGCGGTCGGCTGGACCCAGCATTCCTTTGGCACGCAGATCATCCGCACGGCGGCCATGCTGCAGTTGCTCCTGGGCAATGTGGGGCGTGCCGGCGGCGGCGTGAACGCGTTGCGTGGTCATTCCAATATTCAGGGCGCAACCGATATGGCAGGCGTCTTCGACCTGCTGCCTGGTTACCTGAAAGTCCCCACCCCTGCCGACGCGGACTTCAAGAGTTATCTGGAGCGCACTACACCCAAGACCGTCAAACCTGCAGGCTGGGAGTCCTACAACTATTTCTCCAATACACCCAAATTTGCCGTGTCGCTTATGAAGGCGCTGTACGGACCCGCCGCAACCAAGGAAAACGACTGGGCCTTCCACTATCTCCCCAAGGTGGATCGCAACTACTCCTGGGTAAACATCTGGAACGACATGTATACCGGCAAGGTCAAAGGCATCTTCGCCTTCGGCATGAATGGTGTCATGATCGGGCCCGATTCGATCAAGAACATCGAAGCCCTTAAGAAGGCCGACTGGCTGGTGGTTTGCGAAATCTATCCCGACGAGACCAGCGAATTCTGGCGCGCACCGGGCACTTCGACAGACGAGATGAAGAAGATCAACACCACCGTCTACCGACTGCCCGGCGCCGGCTTCGCCGAAAAAGACGGAACATTCGTGAATTCCGCGCGCTGGCTGCAGTGGAAGAACGTGGCCCTGCCCCCGCCGGGACAAGCAAAACTCGATCAGGAGATCCTCGCAACCATCTTCTTAAAGGTCCGCGAACTCTATAAGAAGGATGGTGGCAAGTTTCCCGATCCCGTTCTCAATGCCTGGTGGCCGTATACCGATCCGAAGAATCCGTCATTGGCCGAGGTCGCGAAGGAACTCAATGGCAAAGCACTCGCCGACGTTACCGATCCGAAGACGAATCAAACCTACAAGGCGGGGCAGCAGCTGCCCGGCTTTGCCCTGCTGAAAGATGACGGCACCACGCTCTGCGGAAATTGGCTCTTCAGCGGCTCCTGGACCGAAGCGGGCGCGATGATTCAGCGTCGCGGAACCGATGATCCTTCCGGCCTCGGCATCTACCCCAACTGGGCGTGGTCATGGCCGGCGAACCGCCGCGTTATGTACAACCGCGCATCCTGCGATGTGGATGGAAAGCCCTGGGATCCCGAGCGCCGCCAGATCTGGTGGGACGAAGCCAAGCAGAGTTGGGTCGGCAACGACGTTCCCGACTTCAAGGTCGACTCTCCCCCCAAAGAACACATGGGCCCCTTCATCATGAACCAGGAGGGGCCCTTCCCGGAGCACTACGAGCCGATCGAAGCTCCCATTGCCAACCCGCTTCATCCCAGTCAGTCCAGCAATCCGGTGGTGAAGAAATACAAAACGCCGCTCGACAAGTACGGTACGCCGCAGGATGGCTTCAACGTCATCTGCACGACCTATCGTCTGACTGAGCACTACCACTATTGGACCAAAAATAATCCGATGAACGTGGAGTTAGTGCCCGAGCCCTTCATCGAAGTTCCCGCCGAGTTGGCCGACCAGATGGGCATACGCGGCGGAGAGAAAGTAAAGGTGACCAGCGCCCGCAGCTACTATATCGCCAAAGCCATGGTCACCCGCCGCATTCACGCGATGATGATTGACGGCAAGAAAATGTTTCAGATCGGAATTCCTATTCACTGGGGCTACCGCGGCATTGCCGAAGACGAAGGCAAAACTGCTAAAACGCTGGCCAATCAGTTGACTCCGACTGTTATTGACCCCAACGCCTACACGCCGGAATTCAAAGGCTTCCTCGTGAAAATCGAGAAAGCCTAGAAAGGATGGGACGAGTATGAGCGACCGCAAAACGCTTCAGACCGAAATGATCTCGGCCCATCCGGGGCCGGTTCCGGGCGCAGGCGTGCAGCGCGATCTGGAAGTTTGCAAGCTGGTAGACACGACTACGTGTATCGGCTGCAAGGCCTGCGAAGTGGCGTGCAAGCAATGGAACCAGCTGCCCGCCGATGGCTTTGCGATCACCCGATGCCGGATCTGGAGTGGAACTACTACAACCTGATCCGCTTCGACGAGCACGTCAATGAAGACGGCGCCTTCAGCTGGCTGATGCGCAAGGACCAGTGTATGCACTGCGCCGATCCCGGCTGCCTGCGCGCCTGCCCGGCCGACGGCGCAATCGTGAAGTATTCCAACGGGATTGTGGACTTCAACCAGGAAAATTGCATTGGGTGCGAGTACTGCGTTTCCGGTTGTCCCTTCAACATTCCGAAATTTAATCCGGCAACAAAGAAGGTTTACAAGTGCACGCTGTGTTCCGACCGGGTCGGCCAGGGCTTGGAACCCGCGTGCATCAAGGCTTGTCCTACGGGCTGTCTGAAGTTCGGCACCAAAGAAGATATGAAGTTCGTGGCCGAGACCCGC
>QIAS01000107.1:0-3230 GCA_003225615.1 Acidobacteriota bacterium
AGTTGCGCGGGGGTAGCGCCTTCCATACATCCAGAACCGGACTTACCACGCACCAGCCTGCTTCAACCATGTCCGCACGTTGAAACAAAGTCGCGTCACCAATCATGCAGTCATGCAATAAACGTTCGTACCCGGTGCTCGGCTGCTGTCCGAAGTAGTCGGCATACTCAAAGTTCATGTCAACGCCACCCAGTCGCATCACCGGCCCCGGCACCTTGGCGGCAAACCGCAGTGATATGCCTTCTTCCGGTTGGATGTGGAGCACGAGTTGATTGGGCATGAGATTTTCCACCGGCGTGTCGCGAAACAAAACAAATGGCGCACGCCTGAACTGAATCACAATATGCGTGTTCCGCGCCGGCATTCGTTTACCTGTCCGCAAATAAAAGGGTACGTCGGCCCAGCGCCAGTTGTCGATCAAAAGCTTCATCGCCACAAATGTCTCGGTGCGGGAATCGGGCGGGACACCCTCTTCGGCGCGGTAGGCAGGCACGCGCTGTCCTTCGACCATGCCTTCTCCGTACTGCCCGCGCACGGTTCTGAGCAGTACTTCTTCGGCGCTGAAGGGCTGGATCGCGTGCAAAATTTTGGCTTGCTCATCGCGTACCGCATCCGCCTGAAATGAAATGGGGGGTTCCATGCTGGTCAGGCTCATGTGGTTGGGCACCATGTCCCTCAGCGCTCCAGTCTGATCGTAATAACCGCCACGCTTCTCCACCCCGACAGTCTCGGCCACAGAAATTTGTACGTGGTCGATGTAGCGACGGTTCCAGATCGGCTCAAAAATTCCGTTGGCAAAGCGAAATGCCAAAATGTTCTGAACCGTCTCCTTTCCCAAGTAGTGGTCGATACGATAGATTTGCCTCTCTTCGGCGACTTTCAGAAGTTTCGCATTCAGTGCTCTGGCGGATTCCAGATCGTGTCCGAACGGCTTCTCAATCACGACTCGACGCCACTGACGATTCTGTTCCGTCATCAGGCCCACTTCGGCCAGATTGTCAACAATTACTCCAAAGTATTCTGGTGCAGTCGCCAGGTAAAACAGGTAATTGCCGTGGGTGGAGTGGTCCTTGTCCACCTTTTCCAATGCATCCTTCAACTGCGGATAAAGATTGTTGTCATCAAAGCTTCCCGCGATGTAATGCATGCGGCGAACAAACCATTCCCAGAGGTCCGGATCCACCAGGGCAAACTTGCTCACATCGTCGGATATTCTTCGGCGAAAATCTTCCGTGGACATGGGCTGGCGCGCCACTCCGACCACCGCGAACTCGCGTGACAAGAGTTGCAATTTTGCCAGGTTGTACAGCGCGGGAATCAGTTTGCGCCGGGTCAGATCGCCAGAGGCTCCGAAGATCACCATCACGCAGGGATCTCCGGGTTTTCCGATGTGTTGCGCGGTGGCCGCCGGCATGACCGCCGTATCTAGCATGATCTCACTCCCGAGACAGAGATGAACTGGGAACCACTGAACTGCTGGGAACTCAGGCGGTCCTCGCCACGACGGAGGGTTCCACGTGGCCGCCAAATTTCTGCCGCATGGCAGAAAGTATTTTTTCGGCAAACGTATGTTCCTGGCGCGACCGGAAGCGGGTGTACAACGCCGCGGAAAGCACCTCCGCCGGGACCGCCTCTTCAATCGCAGCCTGGATAGTCCACCGGCCCTCGCCGGAATCCTGAACAAACCCGGTGTATTCGGAAAGGGTTGGATTCTCTGCCAATGCCATGGCGGTGAGATCCAGTAGCCAGGAGCTCACCACGCTGCCGCGCCGCCATACTTCCGCAATGTCGGCCAGGTTGAGGTCGTACCTGAACTCGGCGGGCAGCTCCTTGCTGGTCGCGTTCCGGAAAATATCGAAGCCCTCGGCATACGCTTGCATCAGCCCATATTCAATGCCGTTGTGCACCATCTTGACGAAATGACCTGAGCCTGAAGGCCCGCAGTGAATGTAACCTTCTTCCGCCGTACCGCCCAATTTCTCGCGACCGGGCGTCCGCGGAATGTCGCCGCGTCCCGGTGCAAGAGTCTTGAAGATAGGATCCAGCCGC
Source organism: Acidobacteriota bacterium (assembly GCA_003225615.1). Taxonomy (GTDB): domain Bacteria; phylum Acidobacteriota; class Terriglobia; order Terriglobales; family Acidobacteriaceae; genus QIAS01. The sequence goes on from QIAS01000107.1 coordinate 2,050, forward strand.
TGGACGGCTTCTTTCGGACCACCAATCATCATGCAGTAACCACGCTCCAGTCCCCAAACCCCGCCACTCGTGCCCACGTCTACGTAATGAATTCCCTTTTCGCCGCATTGCTTGGCTCGCCGGACGTCATCTTTGAAATACGAATTACCACCATCAATCATCGTGTCACCCGGCTGCATGCGTTGAGCCAATGCTTGCACGGTCTGTTCGGTTGGGGCGCCTGCGGGCACCATCACCCAGGCGGCACGCGGAGACTTCAGTTTACCGACGAAATCATCGAGAGAGCTGGAACCGACCGCGCCTTCGCCCACGAGTTGCTTGACGGCTTCCGGACTCAAGTCAGACACTACAACTTGATGTCCGCCCCGCAGGAGCCGCCGTGTCATGTTGGCTCCCATCCGGCCCAATCCCACCATGCCTAGTTGCATGATCTCGCTCCTTCTTCCCGACGGCGTCCTTCGAACTTCTCGGATTAATCCAGTGCCTGGTTAACGGCGGCATGCAAGGCTGCAAAGCCCGATTTAAGATCCGCACCCAAATGCACCCGCAGCGCCCGCCGGCCGCGTTCCGCCAGCACCTGGAAGTCTCCCCTGGCCTGGGCCGCCTTGACGACCCCAAACGTGTATTTCTGCCCCGGCACGAGAACATCCTGCGGATCATCACAAGTGACTTGCAGAAAAACTCCAGAGTTTGGACCGCCCTTGTAGGCCTGCCCAGTCGAGTGCAGGAAGCGTGGCCCAAACCCCACGCAGGTGGCGACTCGCTTTCTGTCGCGTACCAGCTTGCGGATCGCTTGCATCTGCTGCTCGTTGACACCGTTCATTTGCACATAGCCGAGCAGCGCGAAATAGTCCGCGGCATGCATGCGGTTCAAGTGCGCGCGCAAATATCCTGCTAACGATTTGTCGTTCCCCGCGCTCTTGGCCAATTCCGCCGCATTCTTCTCGTCCGTGAACAGCTTGATTCCTTTGCTTTCCAGGAATGGCTTTTCCGGGGGCAGGGAGCCAGTCTTCTCGTACTCCGCCGTCAAATTCCGCGTAGCTATCTTGCTGGCCTCTACGTCTGGCTGGTTAAACGGATTGATTCCGATAACGGACCCAGCTACGGCAGTTGCGATCTCCCAACGGAAGAATTCCTGGCCAAGATCATAGATGTCTGCCATGGAAATGCGCACCACCGGA
>QIAS01000107.1:3292-8011 GCA_003225615.1 Acidobacteriota bacterium
CCATAAATGTCGGGCGGTCCAAGTTCTTCGCGATCCACAGGGATAATACCCTTGCCCTGCTTGCCCGTGGATTCCGCGATTAATTGCTCCAGCCACGCTCCAAGATCGAAAATTTGCGGCGAAGTGATAATGGTGAGCTTGTCTCGTCCGCTCCGCGCTGCCGCACCGAGAATCAGGCCCAGCACTACGCCCGGATTTTCTTCCACCGGCACGCATGACATGCAGGCCTGCACCATCTCCTCGGTACGGTCGAGGAATCTATCTGTGTCAATACCCATTGCCGCCGCGGGAACCATGCCGAAATTAGACAGGGCCGAGTAGCGCCCACCTATGCTTGGCAAACCGTAATAAATGTTACGGAACCGGTCTGCTTCCGCGACATGCTGCATCTTTGATCCAGGATCGGTGATTGCGACAAAGCGGCTTCCTGCCTTGTCGGCACCCACTACCTGCTTCAGCCGTTCATAGAAATATTGCTTGAAAATGTTGGGTTCCAGAGTGCTTCCCGATTTGCTGGAAACGATGAACAGAGTTTTGGCCAAATCAACGCTGCTTTCGGCAGCCTTTACTTGCGCGGGATCGGTGGAGTCCAGAACATACAGCTCTGGAAAACCCGGCTGCTTTCTAAATGTCATCCCCAGAACTTCTGGACACAGGCTCGAGCCACCCATTCCCAGCAGCAGGATGTGGGTAAATCTGGCTCGCTTCACATCTTCCGCGACCCCGCGCAAGACCTTGGCATTCTGAAGCTGATCTTCAGTAATCCCCAGCCAACCCAGCCAATTTGCTTCGTCGGTTCCTGTCCACAAAGACGCATCACGCTGCCAAAGACGCCGCACCTTGCCATTCGCGCGCCAATCGTCAATGGCAGTTTTTAACGAAGCGGCCAGTGATTGCGGCAGTGTGTAAGTTTGCTTGTTCACTTTGGGGGTAACTGGGCAACTGCTGGTCTTCTCCACGGCTTCGAGCAATTTGTCAAAGGCGTCGGCAAACAGCTTGACTCCGTCCTCCGTCAATTTGTCGGTGACTTCCGTCATGGATATCCCAACTTTAGGCAGTGTTTCCATCACATCTTTGGCGGCCTCGACGTCCTCGGTAAGACTATTCCGCAGCCGCCCATGATCACGGAACGCGTCGAGCGTAGCGGGTGGCATGGTGTTCACCGTGTCCGGCCCGATGAGTTCCTCTACGTACAGTACGTCACGATAATTAGGATTCTTCGTGCTGGTGCTGGCCCAGAGCACGCGCTGCGTCTGCGCGCCCTTGGACGCAAGCGCCTGCCATCGCGGTCCGCTGAAAATCTGCTGGTAGCGTTGATAGGTCAGCTTGCCGTTGGCAATGGCCACTTTCCCCTGAATGCTCTTCAGTAAGGCCTGCTGCTTGGGATCAGTCGTTGCCTTAAGCAGTTCCGCGACTTTAGAGTCGATGAGCGTATCAATTCGGCTGATGAAAAAGCTGGCTACGCTGGCAATACCGCTGACATCTCCTCCACGAGAGGCAAACTGCTCGAGTGCAGCAAGGTAAGCCTGCGCAACCTGCTCATACACTTCTTGCGCAAACAGCAGGGTCACGTTGATGTTGATGCCTTCGCTGATAAGTTGCTGAAAGGCGGGAATGCCCTCGGCCGTTCCGGGCACCTTGATCATCACGTTCGGCCGATCCACCGCCTTCCACAGGCGGCGTGCTTCTTCCAGCGTACCTTTGGTATCGCGGGCGAGATATGGGGAAACTTCCAGGCTGACATAGCCATCGCGGCGTTTCGTTTGGTTGTAGACGGGACGGAGGATGTCGGCGGCATCCTGGATGTCCCGAATTGCCAGTTGCTCGTAACGTGCTTTTGCGTCCAGATCGCTCTTGCCCTGCAGCGCGCTGAGAATGTCGCTATAGTCAGTGCTTCCGGTAATGGCTTTCTCAAAAATGGACGGATTCGAAGTAATCCCTTTCAGCCCATCCTCTTCAATCAGCCGCTTTAGTTCGCCACTAGTGATAAGGCTGCGGCGGATGTAATCAAGCCATACCGACTGGCCATATTTCTCCAGATCCTTCAGGGGATTGACCGCTTTGGAAGTTTCAAGAATTTCGCTGGTCTGCATAAGTCCTCGCGATGTTAGAAATTCCGTCTACTTATATTAGTGGCGGCTGCGGACGTAACTGCGGCAGTCTACCTCGATTGCCCGACCAACTCACGTGCAGCCGAAATGACAGCGTCCGGCGTAAACCCGAATTTCTTCTGCAATTCTTTTAACGGCGCCGAGGCTCCAAAGGTGCGCATTCCCAATACCCGCCCTTTCTCGCCTACATATTGCGACCACCCAAAAGTGGAGGCTTGCTCCACGGCTATCCTCGCGGTTACGTCGGGCGGCAGGACCTCCTCGCGGTAGTCGCGGTCCTGATGTTCAAAAAGATCCCAGGACGGCATGCTAACCACTCGGGCCTTGATGCCTTCCGCCTTGAGCTTCTCGTAGGCATCCACGCAGAGGGCGACTTCACTCCCCGTCGCCATCAGAATGACGTCGGGTTTTCCTCCCGGTGCGTCCGCCAGAATATACGCTCCCTTGGCTACTCCCGATGCGGGTGCATACTTGGATCGGTCGACCGTGGGTACGGCCTGCCGGGTGAGTACCAGCGCCGCTGGCTCATGATGCAGTTGCATGATAACTTTCCAAGCCTCGACTACTTCATTCGCATCCGCCGGTCGCATTGTCATCAGTCCCGGAACTGCTCTCAAGGCAGCGAGCTGCTCGATGGGCTGATGCGTCGGCCCATCTTCTCCCAACCCGATGGAGTCATGTGTGAAGACATAAATGACAGGAATCTCCATGATCGCGGCCAGCCGGATGGGAGGTTTCATATAATCGCTGAAAATCAGGAACGTCGAGCCGAATGGCCGCACCTTTACCAGCGACAAACCATTCAAAGCCGCTCCCATGGCATGCTCACGAATGCCAAAATGCAGGTTCTTGCCTCCGTAGTTATAGCGTTCGAAATCGCCGGCGCCTTCGAAAGTGAGCCGCGTCTTAGTGGACGGAAAAAGGTCCGCAGCTCCGCCCATCAGCCAGGGAATGTTTTGCGCAAGTACGTTGAGCACCTTGCCCGAAGAATCGCGAGTCGCCAAACCTTTTGCGTCCGCCGGGAAAGTCGGCAGATTCCGGTCCCAGCCGTCCGGCAGACGACGATGTTGGATTCTATCAATGTGATCAGCCAGTTCCGGATATTTACTCGCGTACAGCTTGAAGTCGCGCATCCACCGTTCGCGAAGTTCGTGTCCGCGTTTTCCAAGGCGCTCGCGAAAGGTTTCCCGCACCCCGTCCGGCACCAGAAACTTTGCATCTTCCGGCCAGCCATAAGCCCGCTTGGTGAGCCGGATTTCATCTTCGCCCAGAGGTTCGCCATGCGCCGCGCTTGTGTCCTGCTTGTTGGGCGCACCATAGGCAATGTGCGTGTCCACAATAATCAGCGTCGGACGATCTTTTGTGTCGAGGAAAGTCTGGTACGCCCGCGCCAGCAACTCGAGGTCATTGGCGTCACCTACTCGTGTCACATTCCAGCCGTATCCCTGAAAACGCGTAGCCACATCTTCGCTGAACGCCAGATCCGTATGTCCTTCAATCGTGATGTGGTTGTTGTCATAAATCCAACACAGGTTGGAGAGTCTCAGGTGTCCGGCCAGCGAAGCCGCTTCCCCCGAGACACCCTCCATCATGTCCCCATCGCCGCACATGGCGTAGATCTTGAAATTGAAGAGCTCGAAATCGGGACGGTTGAAATGCGCCTCCATCCAGCGTTCTGCAATCGCCATACCGACGCTCGTGGCCACACCCTGCCCGAGTGGTCCAGTCGTAGTTTCAACGCCGGAGGTCAGCCGATATTCCGGGTGTCCTGGAGCCTTGCTTTCAAGTTGCCGGAAACTCTTGATGTCCTCCAGCGTAACTGCAAGTTCCCCCAAGCGTTCGTATTTAGGGTTGACGGCTCGTACAGCGGAGAGATGTAGCAAGGCGTAGAGCAACATGGAAGCGTGTCCGTTGGAAAGGATGAATCGGTCACGATTGGGCCAGATGGGATCTTCGGGGTCAAAGCGCAGGAACTGCTGCCATAAGACGTACGCCACCGGTGCCAGAGCCATCGGGGTGCCGGGATGCCCGGAGTTGGCTTTCTGGACCGCATCCATGGCCAGTGTGCGGATGGTGTTGATCGCAAGAGTATCGACTTGCTGGCCTACCAAGGGCTGCTCGCTTACGGCCACGACATCCTCCTTGGGCAGAAGAGTCTCCCGCTGCCAAAACTATTGGATGAATCAGCGCGGGAAGAGCTTCAGAACCTAACGTACATCCTCATCAAAAGTGTACATCTTCTGAGGGTTGCACGCTTTCGGTGCGCAAGGAAGGAATTAAAGACCAGGCAGGAAGTTCCAAACAAAGCCCCTGTAAGCGGCAACGGCGGATCTAGCGCTTCAATTGTGCCAGATAGCCGTGCTCGAGGGAGTAGCCCTTGGTCGTGCTCTCGACAAACTTGAGGAATTGCCGCAAGCTCTCGCGTTCGGGGGTTTCCAGATCGGAGAATTTTATGCGCAATCCAAAGGAGGGATTGCTCTTGGTCACGATGCCGTTAAGCGCCATCCCTTTCACCCAAATCTTGCCATTCGCTACCCACAGGCCAATTTCCACATTGACACCGGGGTTGATGGGCGTCGCCGTCTCAACGAAGCAACCACCCAGGCTG
>QIAS01000108.1:0-4719 GCA_003225615.1 Acidobacteriota bacterium
GGAAATGTTCGCTTACTTTCAGGCGCACACGTACTTGGGTTCTGATTCACGCGACCAAATCGCGCTCGCCAACAAAGTAGCAGGCCGGCAGGCAACCAAGTTTTCGGCGTGGGCTCGAGTGAATTTCCCGGCTTCAGAAAACGCCAATTCAGCGCGTTGATTGGAAAAAGAAAGAAATCGATGTTGACCGGTGCAGACGCACCAAGTTTGCGTGGTTTTACCGGTGCGGGCTCAACAAATAAAAGGAGAAAGTACATGGCAACGGATTCGATTGCAGTTTCCAAAAATGCGGAGGCAACAAGCTTTTGGCAAGGTGGAGTGGTTGCCTTGGGGCGGCTCTTGTTCGCGGTGATCTTCGTGATGGCTGGAGCCAATCATTTTAACAAACAAACTATCGGCTATGCGGCTTCGCAAGGTGTACCTTTGGCCTCGGTCGCGGTTCCTCTTTCTGGCGTACTGGCGATCCTGGGCGGACTCAGCATTTTGCTGGGCTATCGCGCACGACTTGGGGCATGGCTCATCGTGCTGTTCTTGATTCCAGTCACGCTGATGATGCATAAATTCTGGACAGTAAGCGATCCCATGATGGCGCAGATTCAAATGATTATGTTTATGAAGAATGTCTCCATGCTCGGTGGCGCTTTGCTGATTTCTCACTTCGGCGCGGGGCCGTTCAGTCTGGACGCACGACGCTCGCGGTAGACGCAAGTCGCACCACATGTTTACTTTGCTCGGTCATCTCAACAAGGAATTCGTTCATTAGAGAAATATTGGAGGATGAAATGAACATGGCGCAGAAGCTCACCGTCGTCGACTTCGAGTCTTGGGCCAAGACGCAGGATTGGAGCGCTCTTCATGTCTAAAGCGGTGCAGTTCGATTCGTATGGTGGCATCGACGTCCTCGAAGTGCGCGACGTGCCCCGCCCCGTTCCGGTAACCGGTGAGGTTTTGATCGAGGTCCGGGCAGCCGGTATCAATCCGAGTGAGGCGGTGATCCGGAGTGGCGCGTTGCACCACTTATTTCCTGCGACGTTTCCGTCCGGTCAGGGCAGCGACTTGGCGGGAGTGGTGGCTGAACTCGGTCCCGGCGTTAGCGGTTTTGCTGTCGGGGACGAAGTGATCGGGTTCTCCATGAGACGGTCCAGCCAGGCCGAGTACGTGGCTGTGCCCGCGAATCAATTGACACCGCGGCCAGCCAAGGTGCCATGGGAAGTAGCCGGTTCACTGTTTGTCGCGGGGGTTGCTGCGTATGCCGCCGTGCGGGCGGTTCATCTCGTACCGGGGGATACAGTGGTGATCGCAGGTGCGGCTGGCGGTGTCGGTTCGATTGCGGTTCAACTCGCCCGACGCGCCGGCGCCACGGTCCTCGGCATCGCCGGGCCGTCCAACGATACCTGGCTCGCAGGCCATGGCGCGGTCCCGGTCAACTATGGCGACAATCTGCCGGCCCGACTGCGCGCCGCAGCAAAGTCCGGACACATCGACGCCCTGCTGGATTTCTTCGGTGGTGGATATGTCGCCATGGCGGTGGGAGACCTTCAACTCTCACCAGATAAAGTTGACACCATTGCCGATTTCGAAGCCGTTAAGCGGTTCGGAGTCCAGTCAAAAGGCGGCGCGGATGCCGCGACCGCAGCGGTGCTTGCCGAGTTGGCCGACCTCATCGCACGGGGTGAGCTGGAAGTGCCGATTGCCGGAGTCTTCGCGCTCGACGACGTGCGCGACGCATTCCGACAAGTCGAATTGCGCCACACACGCGGCAAGTTGGTGCTGCGACCGTGAACGAACCAGGCATCTCTTCCACTAACCGCGGCCAGTCCTCTGATTTCCCCATTGTTCGTTGCAAAAGCACGATTGGCAGATCCTCTTCACCGATCAAGTAACGTTTCTCCTTCTCCGAATTCATGATTGTCTTTCAGAATAGCTCTATACTTGGCGACTATGCCTGGACTGATCTCCCGGGCGCAAGACACGTGCTCGTCAGCAAATCAACGTCCCTTCACCACCTTTCCTATGGTCGATCTGCGAAGGGCCTTCTTGGCGTGAAACAGCCGTCCTTTCGCTGCTGACAGAGAGATTCCTAACGTTTCTGCCGCTTCCCGCATCGAACGCCCCTTCAGGTGAATCTGAACTACAACTCGGAGGTTCGGTCGTAGACGCTGGATAGCTGTCCTCAGAATTCTCAGTTCTTCGGTCTGCGCATAGCGAGTCTCGGGATTCGGCGCATGGTCGGTTATTTCGTATCTCAGGCCGTCGCAGAAATCATTGTTATCGCCCATCGCAGTCTCACGCATAGCCCGTTTCCTTCGCAGGATCATGAGTGCCGAGTTGATGGAGATTCTCGTGAGCCAAGTTCCGAAGTTGGACCTGCCTTCGAACTCGTCCATGTGAACAAAGGCTCTCAGCAATGTGTTCTGAACTGCGTCTTCGGCATCCTCATGGCTTCGCGTTATGCGATGAGCAGCACGAAAAAGCTGCTCTCTGTATTGGTCGGAAAGCGTGGCGAAGCCCGTTGAGTGCTCATTCTTGGCCGCTAGCACCGGGCTCCCGTCGTTCAGTGTGTTAGCGCCTCTTGAAATCGCATTCGTTTGAGCTGATCGTTCTGCAGCAAACCGCATCACTTATGCGCGCCCCCCCGTTTGCAACCTACTGCAGCAGTGCGCTGGACTCATTCCGTGAGCTCTCGTTCAGCCTGAAGCCAATCCTCCAATTCATAGCCAGGTTGTCCGCCGCGCTGCAGATAAATCTCGTATGCGCGATTTCTTATTTCTTCCTCACGCGTTGAGCGCAGTAACTCCTCTCTTTCTTCAACTACTGTTTGAGGTTGCGTGGCCTCAGTACTGCCGATCATCTTTGCTTTCGATGCCATGTTCGGTCTCCTTTGACTGACGTTCAACTGTTAGGGTTCTTTGGCCGCGACCGCTTTTGAAATGCGGAAAGTCGCCTTGATTCCGCTCGGGCGATTGCGCACGTCTGTTTCGATGTAGCTATTCACGCGGAACCAGATTCCTGGGCCGCCAAACTGAATTCCGGGGCCAAGGCCCACAGTGCGCTCCTTGGAATTGGGTACGGCGACGCCATTGATCTCGTGGTTGGTCAACTGCTGCAACCAGTACCCGTTGAATCCTAGCCTCACGTTCTTGAACAGTTCGTAGGAGGTCGCGTAGTTAATGTGAAAGGCTTGTCCCGGCTGGATGTTTTTAACGCCGAATCCGACAAACGGATCGTTATTGGTGGAGTTCCACAGATAGTGGAGTCGAGCGCTGAACTCCATCTTTTTGCGCTCGTAAGTGAAGGCATAGTAGGGGTCGACGACAACGAAATGGATGCCGAGGTTTACAGGGCGTGAAGCGCTGTATTTTCCAGCGGGTACGCCGATGTCGATCATGGCACGGGAGACGAAGACGCCATTCCCAATCTTTTTAGGCGCCCACTGCAGTCCAGCGCCCACCGTCATGTCGGCAAAGCCGCGGACTCTCGACTCAGCGCCACTAGCGAGTTGCACATCCAGGTCGACTAGTGGGAGCAACGCCTCGCCAGCTATCCAGCCCCGGAGGAAGCGCTTCCTGCTGGCGAAGGCTGCGTGACTGGTCGTGCTGTAGGTGGTAACGCGATTCGATCCAGGAACCGTTTTCCCTTTGGGGTCCTTCAACTCGCCCGCGGTATAACCACCCGGAAACTCTTCGAAAAACCATCCAGGTGCCCCGAAACCGTCTTCAAAGTTCGTATCCCCCAGATTCACCGTCGGCAGCTGCACCTGCGCAACGGCAGGATCCGCTGCCGTAGCGGCAAAGAACACTGTAAGGAGAAGGATCAGCAGTAGTCCGTCTCCTTTACGTTTTGCGGGCGGCGTATCCATGGGACCTCTCTTCTTGAAGCTCTAGGCGCCCTTGAATTGTGTGGCACCCAGCAGTTGCATCTCCCACAGGAAGACAGAACCAGAGGCGCCGGCATGGTCGATCAGTACCTGAGCCACTTCTTCCAGGTGCTCTGTGCGCGCCCAATCACGTTGAAGTTCTCCCGCCAAGCCAAGCCAGGTAATCGGTTGGGCTCCCGCAGTCACTAGGCGGCGGATGGCCATGTCGTGCGCTTCCGGGGTTACGCCGCCCGACGCGTCGGTGATCACGTACACGTCGTAGCCGTCCCCCATCGCGTGGATAGCGGGCATTGCAAGACACATCTCCGTCCAGAGCGCGGCCATGACCAGCTTCTTCCGGCCGGTCTTCTTCACCGCCTCAACGACGCGGCGGTCCTCCCAGGCGTTGATGAAAGTGCGGTTAATCGGCTTCTGCTCCGGAAAGACCGCCTGGATCTGCTTGAAAATTACACCCCCGCGTTCCTCATTGACGGTGGTGAGAATGGTCGGAATGCCATAGGCCTTCGCCGTTTTGGCTAGAGCTGTGACGTTGTTGATCACCATTGTGGGCTCGTGACTGTTTACGTTTGCCAACTGGAAAGGCTGGTGGTCAATGAGGAGTAAGACGCAATTCTCCGGTGTCAGAAGAGCGTCGAGGCCGACTTTCGTGAACATTTGCATCGTGTATTCCTTTCAATGAATTAGTTTTATTTGGTGAAAGATCATCCCTTAACTGCGTCCAAGAACGTGTAGAGGGCGGTGATCCGACGATCATCAGATGCGACCAACACATCGATACCAGTGATCTTCCGAGGCTCGCTGGGTGGACCGAAGCCCCACGGGAGGCGTCCGACACCACTGTA
>QIAS01000108.1:4748-5243 GCA_003225615.1 Acidobacteriota bacterium
TGCTCTGCGGCATTGTTGATAGCTGTATGTCCAACGTAACGGCCATGTGGGTCGATGAAAATGCCTTTCCCGTCCCAAATCTTAGCGATCAGGGAACGGCGCTTCTCGGCGTCGCGTTCACCGAAGACTCCGAGCAGGTTTTGCTTCATCAGGTCTTTAACTATGTTTGCGTCGGCCGGCATCGTGTGGTTCCCCCTGTGAGTGTTTGTTTGTGATTCAGATACGTCAATTGCTCCGAGAACTGCCGCCAGCAGCGTCCGGCGGGTCCCAGAAGAGAGATTTTCAGTCACCTAAAACAAAGAGCCTTTCGTCACACCCGCCGTCGCCTGGGTCGATCTTTCACTTGATCGATCCACTCTCGGACATGGAGAGGACAATTCTCGAGCTTGATGCCGTCGGCCTCGCAGCGGCCGAGAAATTTGACGGCATCCTGATTGACGAGCGTCACGTCCCTCAAATCCAAAATCAGTTGCTGCCCAGATATCTCGGCGGCGA
>QIAS01000109.1:0-469 GCA_003225615.1 Acidobacteriota bacterium
CTTTGACCTCGGTTTCAGCTACATGCTCGAACAACACAGTTGTTCTACCGGTCATCATTATGTGCTGCATGTCATCAGCATCGTCTGCCTCGCAATCGCGCTGAGTGGCTTTGGAACCGGCTGGGTGGAATTCAGACGCTTTCCCGGTACCACATCGGAAGAAGGTGGAAGCCATTTCGATCGTGCGCATTTTCAGGCTCTTCTAGGAATGGCATTCAGTCTTTCCTTTGCCGTGGTGGTCATTGCCGGCGCGGTTCCGCGCTGGATTATAGGTCCTTGTGAATGAAATGTTATTGAGGCGTTTCCAAATCGCAGCGCTCGGCGCAGTAGCGTTCCTCTCGGCGTCACCGGCTTGGTCGCTGACAGAAACTGACCGCGCTCTGTTAACCGTCTGGACATGGCCACCTTTTATCGTGATGCCGATGCTGCTCGCGGCGGCTCTTTACGGCCTGGGCACAATCAGGATGCT
>QIAS01000109.1:563-5708 GCA_003225615.1 Acidobacteriota bacterium
CACACATGACGCAGCACGAGATTCTTATGTTGATCTCGGCCCCGCTGCTCGTACTCGGGCGTCCCATGATTGCATTTTTGTGGGCATTGCCCCCGGCCTGGCGTGAGACGGCCGCGGGCCTTGGGCGTTCACGAACTTTCAAGAAAGGCTGGTCATTCGTTTCGGTCCCGCTCTCGGCATGGTTGGTGTCCGCACTTGCATTGTGGATCTGGCATATTCCCTGGCTCTTCGATCAAACACTGCGCAGTGACTGGATCCACGCGGCACAACACTCGACTTTCCTGGTAACAGCAGTGATGTTTTGGTGGCCAGTTTTGAACCGAACTCCCGCTCTCGGTTATGGAGGGGCTTTGGTTTACGTCTTCACGACAATTCTGCACACCAGCGTCTTGGGAGCGCTGCTCACCTTTGCACCGCGGGCCTGGTACTCGTCCTACATGGTGACTGCTCCAGCATGGCATCTCACTGCGCTCGAAGATCAACAGATCGGTGGACTGATCATGTGGATTCCAGCCGGGACACTCCAGCTGATTGTCGCCCTCGTTTTGCTCGTTAAATGGATGAAGGAGTCGCAGACAAGATGGGAGTACACACGCATGGCGGAACTGGGCCGTCTGTCGGAGGGGGGTATCGAATGAGAACGATGCTGCTCATACTCGCCGCTGTTCTCGTGTCGATGTCGAGTGGGTGTGATCGCATGAGTCGCACTGAAGTCAAGCAGGCAGCAATGCTCACCGGCGGCGGAGATGCTCGCTTGGGGCGAACCGAAATTCGCAAGTATGGTTGCAATACATGCCACGAAATTTCCGGTGTTCCGGGAGCAAGAGGTTTGATCGGCCCGCGCCTGGACGGTGTTGGCCAGCGCTATTACATCGCTGGCGAACTCCCGAATACGCCTGCCAATCTCATGCTGTGGATTCAGCATCCTCGACAAGTGGAACTTCATACCGCGATGCCAGAAATGGGAGTCACCGAGCAGGACAGCCGCGACATCGCGGCATACTTGTACACCCTAAGATGATTCCGAAACAGGAGATGTCTGATGCAGTTCGAAATATCCTCACGTACAGTCGTCGCTTACTTCGCATTAATTGCAGGTTCCTTTCCTTCCCTTGCGCAGAATCCGCAGGATTGTTCGAAAGTTCCAGACTACAACAAGCTCAAAGCGGCTTTAACGAGCGCCGTTAAAGAAGGCAAAGGCGCCAACGGAGGACTCGGGAATCAGGAATGGGGCGCGGTAGTGAATCGCGATGGCATCGTTTGCGCCGTTGTGTTCACCGGCCCGAATCGAGGGGCGGAATGGCCAGGGAGTCGCCTAATCTCCGCGGAAAAGGCGAATACCGCAAATGCTTTCAGCACCGATAATTTTGCTCTTTCTAGCGGCAACGTCTATTCCGCTGCTCAGCCAGGAAACTCTCTTTACAGCATCGTGAGCGGTCCGAACCCTAATTCTGCGTTTGCTGGTGATCCAGAAAAGTTCGGTCAGCCCGATGACCCGCTGGTGGGAAAGCCGATCGGAGGAGTCATCGTTTTTGGCGGGGGGCTAGCCTTGTACGACAAAAACGGAAAAATTGTCGGGGGCCTGGGAGTAAGCGGAGACACGTCTTGCGCAGACCACGTAATCGCCTGGAAAACCCGGCACGTCCTGGGACTGAACGCCGTGCCGATGGGCGTGGCCCCAGGCCCGAGTGACAACCTCATCTTCGATATCCAGAATGGTGTTAGTAGTAGTGGTTTCGGGCATCCAGCGTGCAAGGGCGGTAACCCGAGTGAAGAGATCATAAACAAGTTAAACCAAACCCACCCCACCGGTCCCCACCGCTAGCGCCGGGCACTAGCGTAGATCCACATCTGGGTGGGACAAACTTCTTCGGGAGTTTCGGGATGAATAGGGTCAGGCAACCGAAAAGAAATGAACGACCAAACCCTTTTGCGATAGATGAATCAAAACGCGTACTGCTATGGGTGCCAGTCTCGCAAACGCCGGTACGCTCGATCGACGGTCCCCCCAAACCGATCCAGAATCGCTCGATGCAAGCGCAAGTATCTACGGTTTTTCCTTTAGGGGTTTCGTGACGAAACGTACTTAGATTGGGAACGTGGATACAAGATACGGGCACATGAAGAATGGCAATCTGTACTGAATCGTACGGAATATCAATCGAAGCTGTCCCAAGGGAGGTTTCTTGAGATCGGAATCGAGGCCGTCAAAATTGAGTCGCGCACCCTTCTCTTCTCCTTCGAAAAGATGGCAGTTCGCGACACCCTGAAGTCCGAACGCGGGGCGCGTCGTGGCCGGGATCGGCTTGACCGCTGCGGACGGCTTCGCGGTCGTCGTGGTGGTCGCTGCTGTCTTCCTCGCGGCGTTGTTCACCGCAGCCGCTGGTGTTGTCGGTGCCGACTTCCCGTTGACCATTCGTTGCTGCTGCACCGGAACTGCAACTCCTCGCTGTCCGGGAGCGCCCTGCGTATTGCTCTGCGGCCCCGCAGTGCCAACGTAACTCGTTCCGGTTCCCGTGCCGCCTCCTACAAAGCCCTTCGCAGGCGACGAACCAGACGGGAACGGGGCGGTGCTGCTGCTGACGCTGCTCGGAGCGAGGCTTGGGAAGTTCAGGTTGTACGTCCGCACTGGGAACGCCATAGCGCCGTTCTGCGCCTCCAACTCGTCGATGGTAAAGTTGTAGGTGTATCCAGTGCCGATGGGGCTGTCGTTGCCCCTGGCGCGCGCGACCGAGAACATAGCGTTCCGGCGAATCGCGAGAGGGGCTGTGGATGTCAGCAAAGGAGAGGGATCGGCTCAAGGTCCTGCACGAAGTTAAGCAGCGACACATAACGCAGAAACAGGCGGCGGAGTTGGGGCTGGCGCACTCGCAGCGTACCGTTTGTTACTGACAACAGTTCTTCGTACAAGCCCGTGTCAATCTTCTGACGAACAGGTTTGTTGGTCTTCTGCCGTTTGATGTGCAACCAGCAGTCCGACTCGTCTTCGCTCAAATTATCGCGCTGCAATTGAATCGCATCACGGATTGCGAGTCCCGTCGCGACTTGGCAGTGAATGAGCGCGGTCATTAGAGGAATTTTGTTTGGCTCCTTGGCGAAGGTCTTGGGCACTTGAGCGAGAAGATGCTGTAATTCTTTCTCCGTGAACGGCTGCGGTTCCAGCCGGGCGTGGTCATCTCGCGATAATGAAATGCGCCCGAGTGCTTTGACGAGGGTATCGGATTGCGGACATGCCGCCCGGAGAAAACTCTTGATGTTGGTCTGGGCCTTCTGGCGGGTCACTCCTGATTTCCACTTCCACGAAGCCCGAAACTCGATGACGTCATCGGGGGTAATTTCCGAGGGAAAGAATCGAGACCGGGCGGTGAGGAACTGCTCGAAGAGAGTGAGTTGCCCTCGCAGTTTCCGAATGGTCTGGGGACTACGGCGTTCGCCCTCTTTCGCAAGCAGGAAGGTCTTAATCGCCTGTGCAATGGTCTTCTGAGGCTCAGGAGTGGGCAATTTCTCTGTCTTGCCTGCGTCAATACGCTTCTGTGCTTCTTCCCGTTTCTCTTCGGCTTCAGCCCAACTGCGGGCACCAGTCGGAAGCCGATGTAGCCTGCCTTTGTGCGAATGACTGCAGAGGCAAACATCGCAGGAGTACCTCAGGAATTTTGGACAATCACAGCCGCGCCAGACAGGTTTATCAGCATGGCGACACGAGCCACGGTGTCGGACGTAAATCGTCACGACCGATTTCTTGTGCATGGAATCTCCCTGCGGTCGGGGAGTTCAAGGGGGCGGGTTAAGAGTTAATGTGGCACACGATTTTGCACATGACAAGTAAAAATCGCGGTTTTTCGGCCAAAAGTGTGGCGGAAGCGTGTGTGAGTCGAACACACCGGCGACGGGCAAACCCGCCGCCCGCCGGTTTTGAAGACCGGGAGGATCACCGGACCCCATGCGCTTCCATCTCTATATTTTATATAACTTGATTGGAGAGCACTTTCGGCAAACCTCTGTCGTAGTTCTCCAGGGAGTCGAGTCAATCCCTATACGCTGCGGCCGTTGCACGTGCTCTACACCGTTATTTCTCTGATTGGGGATCGCCCGGGTTTGACTGACAACTATCCACTTGCAGTGTTGTCTCTAATTTCTTTAACGTACCCAAAGAGTACGCTACCGATTGCCGCTCTTCCTGAATGGTCGTTGTGAGTTCGAGCAATTCCCGCAGCCGCCCTATGACAACATTTTTGGCTGCTTTGATCCGCTCTGGAAAGTCGTCGAGGGTTATATCTATGAGGCCAGCTTCCGAAAGCATTTTCCAAACCCGTTCTTTCTCGGATTCCTCGTATGGGCTCACGTCTTTGCGCTCCGTTTCGCTCGCGTCTAAGGCAACTTAATCATTCGTCAGGCTGCGTCGGGCGATTTGTGCTCGGTTCGGTTGAATCTGAGATAGGTGTAGGCCAGGTACTGGTTCAGTTCCGCCCAGAATGACTGCTCCCGATCCCTGGGATCCAGCCCGGCCTCGGCCATCATAACCAGCCGTCCCTCCGCTGCCTCTCGCTCATCCTGAGAAATTTCATCGGCTGTGCGCCAAACCGGCGGCTCGGGGCACCCCAGAATCCTGTGCTCCGGTATCACTCGACCATCCTCAAGAATGAAATCCCGCCACACCAGTCCGCACTTCACCTCTTTGAGAATACCGACTTTCAAACCGCTGTCAGAGCGCCAGTGCCTACCTGCTTTGCCGTGGAGTTCATTTACTGGGCACCCGGGTGAGAAATCAGCTTAATTGCGTTCTTCTGGTTTGGGCTTGCGGACGACGATTTGAGATCCCTTTGCAGATGGTCTCGGCCAGGAGCTGCGAGACAAGACGCGCTCTACAGCCTGCTCCACCATGGAGAGAAAGGCGGTACCTCCGATTTCAGGTGACTCGACTAGCGCCACATTCAGCGCGTTAAGTCCGGGAGCCACGCCCACCTCCGGTATGGATTGGCTCTCCTGCCTAAGGTACAGAATCCACACAACAATCACCGCATTGTATGCTGCACTCTTCACCAGGCTGACAATCGCAACTGGACCGTCACCATAGTGCATTGCGATACTCACGAGGATCAGTTCAATGCTGGCAAAAACTCCGAATCCGAGCGCGATACCGAATAC
>QIAS01000109.1:5717-7923 GCA_003225615.1 Acidobacteriota bacterium
AATGTCGGAGAAAACGGCAAAGCAGCATCAAAAGGAGGAAGATTCCACACTGCATGATGCGCACACTGCGATCAAAGGCCAGCACTGTCGCTACCACCCGCTCGGCATTTGCTGTTTGGGTAGAGAAGGCATTCACGACCGAAAGCACAAGGAGCAGTCCGCAGGCCCACCGGAATATGACGGACCCTAAATTCTGAATGCCTCCATATTCTTTAAAGAGGTTATGCAATATCTCATCCATGACGGCGACTGCAAGGAACACGCTGATCGCGTTACCGGTCCAGTATGCGTCGAAGTAGCTTCGGTCGTAATACCGGAAGATGACGAATAGAAATCCTGACTTAATAATCTGAAAAAGGATGTAGGAAAAAAATCGCGGGAAAACCGTCTGCAACTTGCGTTGAACCATGAAGATCAGAAGAGTGATCTCCAGCGCCGGATCCACAAGCCAACTTCCGTACATCACCCAGTTCATTGCTTCATGTGCCCCTGAAGACGAAAAGCATACCCCTCCCTTGGCAGCCCTGCAACCTTAATTATGGCGGCCTTTTTCCGCGAATTATGCATGCACCTATTTTGTACTGCTACATCTCCGGCAAAGCGGCATCGGGTCGCTGCCATCAGCAATTACCACGGCCTGTTCTGCTCGAGACGGATTGCCCAACGGAGCAAGCGGTTTTGAAATTGCACAATACATCCCGGCCAATGCCAACGCGGTCAGCAGAATCTCAACTGTCTTATTCATGGGGGAGTTCTCCAAAGCGCAGATTTCACGCCCGGCGAAGTATAGCCCGGGGTGGGCTCTTTGGGCGGTTATGACCTGTGGATAAACTATGAAATTTTCGAATCGCCTCGAGGCGCAACGGAAGGGGCTAAACGGACGCCTTGGTGTACGTCGTGCGTCTTAAAAGCCAATGGGGCATGCGCTACCCATTGCTATTGAAGTTCCCATCATCGGAGACAAGGGTGCGGATCGCCCGGGACTCTATGCAGAAACCTTCCCAAATTGCCCGAGACTGCGACCGGCAAGCCGCGCCGGCTATTTCGGTTGGGCGGTTACCCGCAAATAAGGCTTCAACGTCTTCCAGCCGCTTGGGAACTTCTTCTTCGCCTCTTCCTCGGTCACCGAAGTTGGAATGATCACATCCTCACCCGGTTTCCAGTTCACTGGCGTGGCCACATTGTGCTTGGCCGTGAGTTGCAAAGAATCAAGTACCCGCAGTACCTCATCGAAATTGCGGCCGCTGGACATCGGGTAGCTGAGCATCAGCTTGATCTTCTTATCCGGCCCAACGATGAACACCGTCCGCACTGTGGCATTGTCGGCCGCAGTACGCCCCTCGCAGCTGTCCCCGGCCTCGGCAGGCAGCATGTCATAGAGCTTCGCAATTTTCAGTTCGGGGTCGCCGATCATGGGATAGTTCACTTTGTGACCCTGCGTCTGCTCGATGTCTGCCGCCCACTTACCATGATTCGTGACTGGATCGACGCTCAGCCCGATAATTTTCGTATTTCGCTTGGCAAACTCGGGCTGCAGGCCGGCCATGTAACCTAGTTCAGTGGTGCAAACGGGCGTGAAATCCTTGGGATGGGAGAACAGGATCGCCCAGCCATTGCCGATCCATTCGTGAAAATTGATTTTGCCCTGCGTAGTGTCCGCGGTGAAGTTCGGCGCTTCAGAATTGATACGTAGTGACATCGTCTCTCTCCTTGAGTATTTGACGGATATTTTCGCGTTTGGATTCATGCTGCAGAGGCGCTTGGGCACTAAGCCTGATCGGGCGACTCCACATGTGTCCGGCCGGATCGGATGAGAATCAAGCCGGAAAAACAAAAAACCCAGCCCCTTCAGGCCGGGTGGATAAGGAAAAATCTGTTCGCGCGACCTTACCCACACGCCGGCATCGGGCTACAACACACCAGTGCGAGCATGAAAGGTTGGCGCATATCGGTACTAGGATACGCGGCAGCCAAAGTGAGTGTCAAACTTGCGGCCGGCCTCGACCGCGCCCAAAAATATGTGCGCCCGGGCACCCAAACATGAGTCCAATGAAATGGAGCGCGCCCTCCAGCGCCGCTCTGCAACAACTCGACCTAGATATGAGAATGGCCATGCCTGAGACGAAACGCCGTTTTTCGATGGTTCATGTGGATGTGTTTAGTGCGTAACCGCTGGAAGGAAATTCGCTCGCGGTTTTTCTCGACG
>QIAS01000109.1:7936-12124 GCA_003225615.1 Acidobacteriota bacterium
GCGCCTTGAGCGACGCTGAAATGCAGGCGCTCGCGCGGGAAACTAACCTTTCCGAAACCACTTTTATTCTGCCGCGCGAGAGCGCCCTCGAGCGCGAGAAGGGCGTGCGCGTACGCATTTTTACCGTATCCGAAGAATTGCCGTTTGCGGGCCATCCGACCTTAGGCACGGCATTTGTATTGCGGGGAGGAACCGGCTTAGACGAAGTGACTCTCGACCTTAACGTGGGCCGAGTGCCGGTAAAATTCGAGCAACAGGACGGCAAACCCACCTTTGGTGAAATGACGCAGGCGGAGCCCAAGTTCGGCGCGCAGCACGATCCTGTCACCATTGCGCGCGTCACTGGGCTGAAAAGCGACGAGCTCGACACAAGTTTGCCGGTGCAAACCGTCTCCACCGGTGTGCCCTTTACCGTCGTTCCCGTACGCACCTTGGCTGCAATTCGTAATTTGAATCTGGATCAGAAACGCGCGTCCGAGTACCTGCAACAAACCGAAGGAAAGTTTTTTTATTTTGTAACCCGTGAAACAGTAGACCCGGCGGCCCGTTTGCACGCCCGCATGCTTTTCTACAACGGTGAGGATCCCGCCACCGGTTCAGCTGCGGGTTGCACTGCGGCGTGGATGGTTGCGCACGGCGTGGCCAAGCCTGAGGAACGCGTGCTCATCGAACAAGGACTGGAAATGAAGCGGCCCAGCCGAATTTTTGTGCGCGCCGGGAAAAAAGATAACCGCGTAGTTAACGTCCGCGTGGGCGGCAACACGGTTGAAGTCATGCGCGCCGAAGTTTCCTTCTGAAGCCGGCATGGGTTGAGGCCGAAAATCAACACAGGCACATGCCGAGAAAATTTGTCAATGGGGCTAACGTACCATTAGCATCGGTGGCACTTTACAGATTCCTTGTTCCGCCTTTAGCATTCATGTCGCTCCCTGACATGAAACCCAAGCGAACAATCCTCTGCGTAGACGATCACGAACAATCGCTTTCCATTCGCAAGGTCCTGCTCGAAACCCGCGGCTACCGCGTGATCGCGTGCTCCAGCGGCGAAGAGGCGCTGGAACTCTTCCGCAAAGGCGGCATTGATCTGGTGCTCACCGACCTCATCATGCCGGGCCTGGACGGCACCAAGCTGGTCGAACAGATCAAAGCTATTTCACCGCAGACCCCGGCCATCCTGCTCTCCGGCAAAGTAAAAGTTTATGATCGTGACACGCAGGCGGACATATTTCTCGCCAAAGGAATGTACGCGCCGGCCGAACTCCTGGAGAGAGTACGTCTTCTGTTGGTCCGCAAGCGTGGCCCCAGGCGAATGCAGCAGAAGACTCCTCGTCCCGCCCGCACCAGCGCAGCCTGAAGTATCATCCTGCAAGAACCACACAACATCCCACCCGCTTGCAACGGCTTCCCATGTGATATCGTCAAATACGGTTATGGCTGCGTTTATCGACGCTGTGGAGCTGCGTAAAACTTATCGTGTGGGAAACGTCGAAGTGCCGGCGCTTCGCGGCGTTTCCTTCAGCATCCAGCGAGGAGAATTTGTCAGCATCGTCGGCCCCTCGGGCAGTGGCAAGTCGACCTTGTTTTATCTCTTGGGCGGCCTTACCCGTGCTGACTCGGGCCGTGTCATCGTGGATGGCGACGATTTCGCGCAGCTTTCCGACGCCGAACGCACAGCGATGCGCAGGCGCAAGATTGGTTTTGTTTTCCAGAAATTCAATCTGCTGCCCACCCTCGATGCACGTTCCAACATTGGCATCGCGCAGGACATTGCCGGACGCAAGAATGGCGACCAGGCTCATTTTTCCCGCATCGTCGATCTTCTCGGACTTAAAGAGCGCCTGCATCACCGCCCATCTGAACTTTCCGGCGGAGAGCAACAGCGCGTCGCCTTGGCCCGCGCCCTTATCAATAAGCCGGCCCTTGTACTAGCCGACGAGCCGACCGGGAACCTGGACTCCCGGAATTCCGACATCGTGCTCGCCATGCTGCGGCAATCCAACCGCGAGCTCGGCCAAACCGTGATGATGATTACTCACAATCCGGAAGCCGCCAGCTACGCCGATCGTATTATTCACATGCGGGATGGACAAATCGTCGCCCCGGAGCAGGATCCGCAGTGGAAAGGCCCTTGCGACTGGCAACACTAATTATGCTTTTGCATCCCACAAGCCCAGTTATCTTGCGGCACTGAGAAGACCAGCGTGGATGATCTGAAAAAACCGATTCTTCCCGGCAAGGGCGCCTCGGACTACGAACGTTATCTGCACACCGATGATCTGCTTGGTCTGCAGAAACGTCCCGAGGAACTCTCGCACAAAGACGAGATGACTTTCCAGATAGTCCACCAAAGCTCGGAACTTTTGCTGAAGGGCGTAGCTTTTGAACTCGAGCGCGCTCACGATCACATTGCGGCAGGAGACTTTGCCAACGCCGCTAGCCTCATGCGGCGTGCCAACCAGATGCTGGAGTTCCCTATCTCCATGTTGCACGTGCTGGAGACCATCACCCCATATGACTACCACATCATCCGCGCCGGCCTCGGGCACGGCAGCGGGCTGGATTCTCCGGGCTTTCTTGCTCTTCTCCATATAGGTCCACGGCTCGGCCAGGTCTTCTACGAACAACTGCATAGCAAAAATGTAAGCATAGACGACGTCTACCGGCGCCACGAAGAGTTTTTTGGATTACACGACGTTGCCGAAAGGTTGATGGACTTTGATGAACGTGTGCACCTGTTCCGCTTGCATCATTTGAAGCTGGCGCAAAGAATCATTGGAGGCGGAGTTGTCGGAACGATGGGCACGCCGGTCGAGGTGCTGCACCAGAGAATGGAACACTTCTTCTATAAAGAGCTTTGGGATATACGTAACCAGATCACGGCAAAAGCGAATGAGTCAATGCAGCGAAACGGCATTTCGTGCAAGTAATAGCGTCGCCCGGAACTCTCGCCTAAGTCGCTGCAACCCCTGAGGTAATTGTTCATCTAAGAAGACGCGAGCAGTGCAGGAAATATGCGCCCAAGGAACGACGTTCTTGTTGCGCTGTTATCGATTCTTCTGGCCGTCGCGCAGCCCGCCACAGCCGAGGATGCGGACTCTCCCACCGCAAGTCCTGCACCTGCATCCCACCATATTGGATCAGTCACAATCAACGGCGAGGTCCGCGTCCGTGGCGAAGGTTGGAACTGGTTCTACAAAGATAATCGCCAGCGCTACGCATTCGGAGAGACGCTGCTGAACCTGGCGCTGTCTCAACGGCGCAGGAATTTCCAGTGGAAGGTTGAGCTTGCCCAGCCTAGCCTGATCAACCTGCCCCAGGTTCCATCTTCTCCCGGAGCGCAGGCTCAATTTGGATTAGGAGGCACATACGCCTCGGCCAACAACTTTAATCGCGACGCGGCCGCGCTGTATCTCAAACAGGCGTACGTCTCTTTCACTGGTCTCAGACATAACGGCGGCAGCCTGCAGTTGGGACGCTTCGATTTTGCCGAAGGGCTGGAAGGGCGGCCGCACGACGCCAGCCTGGCGTGGCTCAAACGTGAACGCGTAGCCCAGAGGCTGATTGGCGATTCCTACTGGACGCCCGCAGGGCGAAGCTTCGACGGCGTCCGTTTTTCCGATGATCTCGGCGCAAAGAATACGGTGACCTTTGTAGCGGCCCGCCCCACCCAGGGTGTGTACCAACTGAATGGCATGCGAGAAGTCAACGTCAACGTGCTGTACGCCTCCTTCACCCGCGAACTCCCGTCCCGCAGAACTGTGTCTGAAGCTCGCCTGTTTGCACTGGGTTACTTCGACAATCGGAATGTCTTAAAGGTCGACAACCGTCCTCTGGCTGCGCGAGAAGCCGACACCCAGGGCCTGCGAATTGGCACTTTCGGCATGGACTATCTGCTGGTTTTTCCTATTCGAAAGCTGGGCCATTGGGATCTGCTGGTGTGGACCGCCGGTCAGACCGGCGACTGGGGCGTGCTTCATCATCACGCCGGCGCAGTGACGGCCGAGGCAGGATGGCAGCCTCCAACCGTGTGGCTGCTGAAGTGGCTGCGCCCATGGCTTCGTGCGGGCGCTCTCACCGCGAGCGCCGATGGCAATCCCAATGACAGCAAGCACACTACTTTCTTCCAGATGCTGCCCACCGATCGCCAGTACGCCCGCCTGCCTTTCTACACGCTGCAGAACATCGAAG
>QIAS01000110.1:0-10773 GCA_003225615.1 Acidobacteriota bacterium
TCAGCAAAAGGCTTGCTAAATGAAGTCGTTTGATGCTACTCATAAATCACGGTTGAAGCACCACGGAAGGAGAATCGTGGTGCGTGAAAGGCATCAAAGGCCCCGAGTTTCGGACTTGGGGTCGAAGTGGAAAATTTTCTATTGGGACTACAGTTCCGGCAAACGTCAAGGTCGTACAAAGAGCTGGGCAAAGAGCCTGGTTCCCACCAAAACTGAAGCGCAGCGCTTGGCTGATCAGTTCATGGAGACCAAAAACGAACGGAACAATCAACCTCAACTCTTTCCCTCCGGGGAAGAAACAATGGCAGGTCTTGTGGCAATTTGTCGGGAAAAGATGTGGCCGCTGCTGAAAAACTCAACGAGGATCAGCTACGACTTCTATCTGGACACGCACTTGTTGCCTAAATGGGGTTCAATGCGACTCACGAAAATGAGGACCATTGAACTTCAGGATTTCTTTAACTCATTTTCTCCTCGTCTGGCTCCAAAGACGATTCGCAACATGCACGCATGTATGAGGACTGTTTTCAGTCAGGGCAAAGCGTGGGGGTTGGTAAAGGAAAACCCAACGCAAGGCGTCCGAAAGCAGGATATTCGCCGTGTGATTGAGGCTTTACCCGAACCAACAAAATCTATCGTTACATTGATGATCGTTGGTTCATTACGGATCGGAGAAGTGGCCGCTTTGCGGTGGGGAAGAATTCACCCCGACCGGGTTGAAGTCGTGGAACGCTTCTATGAAGGCGAATTCGACGACACTAAGACCGATGCCGGGCGTCGGAGCATCCCGCTGGATTCTTTCGGAATCATGCGGTCGGTTCTCGATGCGACTTGGCAAAGATCGAAGTATCGCAAACCGGAAGACTTGGTTTTTGCGAATCGGCGCGGTGGGCCTGTGCACCGGCGTAATCTGTTGCGTCGGCAACTCAAGCCAACGGTCAAGAAACTTGGCTTGCCGGCGACGGTGGACTTCAGGAGCTTCCGAACCATGCACTCAAGTCTGATGAGCAGTGTTGGCGTTCGGCCTGAGGTCACACGCGACAATATGGGACACGCCAACATTGACGTGACTCAGAATGTCTACAACAAGACGTGGTGGGAAGAGCGAGTTGAAGCAGTGAGTATGGCTGCCGCCAGCGTTTGGCGGGAGTTTATGCTCACGCCGCAAGTGCCTGCGGCAATGTAAACCCTTTTGTAAACCCTCTATTCCTCGACAAAGTTGCAAGTGATTGATTTGAAATGGTCGGGGAGAGAGGATTTGAACCTCCGACCCCCTGGTCCCGAACCAGGTGCTCTACCAGGCTGAGCCACTCCCCGACTAGGTGAGAAAGCGAAAACGTGCGCGGGTAACCTACGAGTAGCGCGAAAATCTGCGCACTCCCAACGCTCGCATTATAGCATTCGCGCTGCATCTCATTCTTCAGTGTTCAACCTGTTTGCCAGCCCTCCAGTTTCCAGCTAAGTGTTTTTCAGGCTGTTCCGTTTTGCAGTTGGAGAGCGAACTCTCAGGCAGCGGCCAGAGCAGCTCATCGCTTTCAACTTCTGGCGTGTTCAACTTTGCGAGCACCAACTTGCGGCAGCCAATTTCCGATAGAATGCATTCACTTATTCGTTTTCATTGAAATCATGCTTGCGCTTACTGCCGCTACTCTGTTTACGCCATCTGAGCGGGTGGACCTTCCATTAGTTCTGGTGGAAGATGGCAGAGTTGTCGAAGTTACCTCCTGCGCCTCGCGCGAGGTTCCTGCCGGAGCGCGGCTAGCGGACTTTGGGGATGCGGTTCTCTCCCCCGGTTTTATTGACATTCACATCCATGGCAGCGCCGGACACGACGTCATGGAGCCCGATTCGGGCGCGCTGCCCGCCGTCGAGCGATTGTTGGCGCAGCACGGAGTCACCAGTTACTTCCCAACCACGGTCACCGCTCCGGTGGAAACCATTCTGGCCGCGCTTGAGCGGCTGGCAACGGCTGTCGAAGCACAAAATGGTGATCCGGCCCGCATTGGTCTACGCGCTCGTCCGCTGGGAATCCACCTGGAAGGGCCATTCATCAGCCATACGCGACGCGGTGTGCATT
This sequence comes from Acidobacteriota bacterium, assembly GCA_003225615.1. Classification (GTDB taxonomy): domain Bacteria; phylum Acidobacteriota; class Terriglobia; order Terriglobales; family Acidobacteriaceae; genus QIAS01. The sequence continues at coordinate 2,078 of QIAS01000110.1, forward strand.
CTCCGGAACTCCTGCTCCGCCCTACGTGCAAGATCTTTGAAGATTTCTGGCAGGCGGCGCGCGGCCATCTGCGCGTCATGACCATTGCCCCGGAACTGCCTGGCTCGGCGGAGGTGATTGCGGCGGCGGTAAAGCGGGGTGTTTGCGTCAGCCTGGGTCATTCTGACGCGGACTTCAAGACCGCACGAGCGGCGGTCGGGGCAGGGGCCCGCCACGCCACCCACACCTTCAATGCTATGCGGCCTCTCGGCCAACGTGAACCAGGAATCATCGGCGAGGTCCTCACTGACTCCCGATTGACTGCCGATATTATCGCGGACGGAATTCACCTCGATCCAGCCATCGTAAAACTAGTTCTGCAAGCAAAAGGTGTGGACTCATCGGTACTGATCAGCGATGCCATTTCCGCGACCGGCATGCCGGATGGTCAGTACCGGTTAGGCTCTTTTGAAGTTGAAGTGAAACATGGAAAGTGTCTTTATCAGGGCAAACTTGCCGGCAGTGTGCTTACGCTCGACCAGGCGGTTCGCAACGTCATGCGCTTTGCCAACTGGAATTTACAGCAGGCGTTGCGGCCGGCGACTCTGAATCCGGCGCGAGTGCTAGGCATTGCGGACCGAAAGGGCGGGCTGGTTGCGGGAGCAGAAGCTGATATCGTGGTGCTAAGCCCGGGCGGCGAGGTCAGGAAAACAATTATTTGCGGCCAGGTTGGGTGATATAGCCAGCAGGGAACGGGGCGGCTAGTTGGGTTTCCGGTTTTTGCCGTCGGCGAGGTAGCGAAGCATCAGGACATCTGCGGCGTACTTGAATTTCTCGGCGACTGATTTCTCCGTTTTCACTAGCGCGTCATCGGACGGCTGTTTGGCTATCGTCTGCCGCAACTTTTCGCCGATTTCCGATTCGTTATTCATAACCTGGCTGTAAAACCACAGAAAGTGGCGCATCTGGTCGAGAGCCGATTTCAGTACCTGGATAGTCTCTATTTCTGGACGCTCGTTGAGGGCTTCCATCAGTTCGGGATCGCCGGGCACCTGCATGGCAGCATAGTTCAGTTCCCGCTGGATCGCCCGCAGATCCTCAGTCACGCGTAGGATGCGCGCGTGAATGTCATCCATGTAGTCATCTCTGTCCATGGGTCGATTCCCCACACCGATAAGACAACTCAACATCTCATCCGTTTCGACCAGCGAACAGATGTCCCACGTGCATGAGCTTAAGTAATTGAGCGGATTACCTTGGTGTACAAGCCTTGTCCAGAGCGGGTTTTCACGTAGTACTCACGGAAAAAATGCAGCAGATCAGCCATGTCTTGCGCATTTCCGGACGCGCTGCACTTAAATGGGGTTCGCCGGATTGCTCTGCATCCATGAGGGCAGTCGCGATTTGTTCCAGCGTCACGGGCCCGCCGACACATCCAACTTGTGATACAAAGCGCCTGTGACTAAACCGTCCACGGGCTTAGTGCGCGCCATCGGACGCTGGAGTCTGGCAGCGCTGGTGGTCAATTCCATCATCGGCAGCGGCGTTTTCGGACTCCCATCCGTGCTGGCCGGCCTGGTGGGCCGGGCGAGCCCCTGGGCGGTACTGCTGGGCGGGGCCTTGGTCGGCATCATCATGGCCTGCTTCGCAGAAGTAGCCTCACAATTTACCCAGGCCGGAGGCCCTTATCTCTACGCCCGGGTGGCGTTCGGCAGGCTCATGGGTATCGAGATGGGCTGGATGCTGTGGCTGGCCCAGTTGGCGGCTCCAGCCGCCAATGCCAGCCTGTTCGTAACCTATCTAGGGGAATTTTGGCCACGCGCAACCCAGACCCTTCCACGCTTCACAATTCTTACTTTGCTGGTTGGCATATTGGCCTTTGTGAATTATCGAGGTGTCCGCGCCGGTACCCGGGTAAGTAACCTGTTCACGATTGCCAAGTTACTGCCGCTCGGAATCATCACCGTCGCGGGCACGATTTATCTCCTTTCCGGCCACGGTGGAATTCACATAACTTACTCAGCTCATGGCGCCAGCGCCTGGCTCAAGGCAATGCTGTTGCTGGTGTTCGCCTATGGTGGGTTTGAATCGGCGCTTACCCCCATGAGCGAAGCCAAGGACCCGCGGCGCGATGCGGTCTTTGCTCTTTTTGCCGCTCTCATTGCCTGTACGCTCCTCTACACCTGGATCCAATGGATTGTGATTGCAATCCTTGCCGATCCGGCACAAAGTCAGCGTCCGCTTGCAGATGTTGCCCGGCTGGTTCTGGGAAAGACCGGCGCGGTGCTGGTCGCGCTGGGAGCCCTCGTCTCCTTTTACGGTTACCTAAGTGCAAAGATTCTCGGTGTTCCCCGCGTGACCTTTGCCCTGGCCGAAGCCGGCGACATTCCGCGAGTGTTCGCCGCCATCCACGAGCGCTTTCGGACGCCGTATGTATCGATCGTCGTTTTTGCTCTGCTCATCTGGCTGCTGGCATTTATGAGAGGTTTTTACTGGAACGTCACACTTTCTGCCGTAGCCCGGCTTTTGTACTACGGCGTAGGTTGCGCTGCCCTGCCGGTCCTGCGCAAGAAGCAGCCCGACGCGGCCTGGTTCCGTCTACCGGGAGGTCCCGTTTTGGCGATTCTGGGTACGATAATCTGCGTGGTTCTGCTGACTCAGGTCGACCGCAGCCAGTCAGAAATTCTCGTCGCGACCATTGCGATCAGTTTCATCAATTGGCTGATCGTGCGGCGCCGGTCGCTGTCGAAAGTGCCTGCGCCTTAGGCATGAGTTCCCTTGCGACGATTCGCACTCCGGGCGTTGCCGCGCCGCAGACCTTCGATATAATGCGCGGTCGTGTTTCCAAACTCAGGAGGGGCGCTGTTGTCCACGCGATTACCTAATATTTCCTCTGCGTCCTCGACGTTCCCTCTGCGTTCTCTGCGGTTAAAAGCTCTCGTCGTTGCAGCGCTGGTGCTGGTTACGTCATACCAGTTAATCGCCCAACGCGAGCCCGTATTGAAGCAAATCGATCTTCCCCACCCGTACTATTTTCGCGAAATGTATTTGCCGCAACTGACCACCGGACCCAGTGCCGTGGCGTGGTCGCCGGATTCGCGCACCCTTGTCTATTCCATGGCCGGAAGCCTGTGGCGCCAGCAGATTGATTCCGGGGACGCGGAACAACTTACCGCCGGCCCCGGTTACGATTACCAGCCAGACTGGTCTGGATCATCTACGACAAGTATTACAACGATGCCATCGAGCTATGGGCGCTGGATATCAACAATCGGCAGTCCCACCAACTTACCCACGAGGGAACGGTAAACGTTGAACCGCGTTTTTCTCCCGACGGCAAGCGCGTAGCATTCGTCTCCACTACCTATAACAGGCACTTCCACATCTTCGCCGGCCATTTCGAAAATGGGGAACTGCACGATGTCCAAAGAATGACCGGCGAGAACCGTAGTTCCCTGCCGCGTTATTACTATAGCCAGTTCGATCACGAGATCAGTCCAGTATGGTCGCGCGACGGCTCGGAACTGCTGTTCGTTTCCAATCGCGGCCACATATACGGCACTGGCGGGTTCTGGCGCATGAAGGCGGAAGCTGGGGCTGAGCCGCGGGAGATTCACTACGAAGAGACTGCGTGGAAGGCGCGTCCTGATTTTTCATCGGATGGCAAGCGCATCGTCTATGCCTCTTACCTCGGACAGGCCTGGCACCAGCTCTGGCTAATGCCCTCGAATGGCGGCGACCCGTTTCCAATCTCCTACGGAGACTACGACAACATAAGTCCTCGGTGGTCTCCTGACGGAAAGCAGATCGCGTTCATCTCGAATCGCGGCGGCAACACGTCATTGTGGGTGCAAAGCATTCCGGGCGGCGCCCAGGTTGAGGTCAAGCAAAAGCTCCGTCGCTGGCTCAGGCTCATGGGCGATTTGGCGATCACAGTCGTGGACGCGAACCGGCAAGCGATTGCCGCCCGTATCTCCGTTACCGATGAAAACGGACGCGCTTACGCCCCTGAAGACGCCTGGATGCACGCCGATGACAGTTTCGATCGCAGAGAGCGCCCGTCCGAAGCACACTATTTTCATTCCGCCGGCGAGGCCGCCTTGGTAGTTCCCGCCGGCGGCGTCGAAGTGGAAGTGACAAAAGGTTTGGATTATCGTCCGGTAAAAAGAAAAATCCCGGTGGCCGCCAATCAGCCAACCAAGTTGATAGTTACTCTCGACCCGCTCGAACTCCCTCACGACTTCAGTTGGCAGTGGATGAGCGGCGATGTTCATGTCCACATGAATTACGGAGGAGCCTACAGAAACACTCCCAAGCATCTGGTGGCACAAGCGGCCGCCGAAAATCTGCCCATCGTGCAGAACTTAATCGTGAATAAGGAGCAGCGGATTCCCGACATCACGTATTTCCGGACCACACCCGATCCGGTATCCACCAGCCACAATCTTCTTCTGCACGGTCAGGAATTCCACACCAGCTATTGGGGACATCTGGGCCTGCTGAATTTACGGCGGAACTTCATCATTCCTGATTACGCGGCCTACCCAAACACGGCCGCAGCCAGCCTCTTTCCCACTAATGCCGATGTCGCTGACATGGCGCATCAGCAGCAGTCGCTGGTCGGATACGTTCATCCTCTCGACGCGGTTCCTGACCCCATGAAAGATGCCTCGCTCACAGACGAACTCCCCGTCGATGTCGCGCTGGGCAAGGTGGATTACATCGAAGTGCTCGGCTTCAGCGAGCACAAATCCACCGCCACCGTTTGGTACCGATTATTGAACTGCGGCTTTCGTTTGCCTGCTGCCGCCGGTACCGACGCCATGGCCAACTACGCATCACTGCGCGGGCCTGTGGGATTGAACCGCGTGTACGTCAAAGTTCCGTCCGGCCCGCCGAACATCGCCCCCTGGCTCTCGTCCTTGAAACAGGGGCATACGTTCGCCACAAACGCGCCGCTCTTAAGCTTCACGCTAGGGGGAAGCGAAGCGGGCGATGACTTGAAGTTAGCGGGACCAGGTCAGGTGAAATTCAAAGCCGCGATGCGATCAATCGTTCCCATTGATCATTTGCAGATAGTTTGCAACGGCGCAGTAGTGCGTGATCTGAACACCAGCTCGAAAGAGAGTGACGACCGGCAATCCGCTGATGCTGAAGGGACCTTACCAATCTCGCAAACCGGCTGGTGCTTGTTGCGGGCGTGGAGTGAAAAAGCAGAGTATCCGGTGCTCGATCTGTATCCCTACGCGACCACCAGCCCGATCTACGTCTGGGTAGCCGGCTCCCAACAAAACGCCTCGGCAGATGCCGCCTATTTCATCGCCTGGATTAACCGGCTCACGGAGGCAGCAAAGGCTGGTAAGGACTGGAACACAGAGGCCGAAAAGAATTCCGTGCTGGGTCTCCTATCGCGAGCGCTCGGCGTATATCAACGTTTGCAGCACCCGGACGATCCTAAACGTTAGCACCGCTGTTCTTCCGTTCCAACGCCAGCAGCGCCTGTTTCCGCTCCGCACCCCAGCGATAGCCTCCCATTTCGCCGTTCTCGCGCACGACACGATGACAGGGAACGCGCAAGCTCGCGCAACGGCACGACAGGCGGCGGGTTGTCCGATCCCTTTAGCCACTTGCGAATACGACTGAGTAGCCCCGAACGGGATCGATTGCAGGTAGGCCCAGACTTGCCGCTGAAACGCCGTCGCTCGAATGTCCAAAGGCAGCGAAGAATTCAATTTTTGCTCCTTCATTTTTCGCAGCAAAGCGTTCGTCCAGTCTTGCATGGCAGCATCATCACGCTTGCGCGCGGCGAAGGGGAACTCCCGCTTCAATCCCTCTTGCAATTCGGCGTCAGAAGCGGCGAATTGAATAGCGCACACCCCTTTATCTGTTGCTGCTACAAGCATGCGGCCCAAAGGGGAATCCGCGCAGGTGTAGCGGATGGATGCCGCGATTGCGCCCCTCCGATACTTGTCCGGCGTCATGCCGAGCTGCGACGCAGTACGCTCGTAAAGCCGGCTGCTGGAACTGTACCCCGCGTCATACATGGCCCGGGTTACATTGTGTCCAGCCTGCAGATTACGTTTCAACGACGTCAGTCGGCACGAGTCTGCATAAGCCCGGGGCGTAACCCCCAGGGCGCTCTTGAAGGTGCGCTGTCGGTGGAAAGCCGCAGCCAGTTTGCCTAGCGTGAGCGGCTCTTCCAGATGCTGTTCGATGTAACGGCACACCGCTTTCACCATCTCGAGTTGACGATTGCCATTAATCGCTCGCGGACGGCACCGCAGGCAGGCCCGATAGCCGGCCTTTTCTGCCTCGTCGGGCTGGCGGAAAAACTCGACGTTCTCACGCCGCGGTCTTTTGGCGGGGCAAGAGGGCCGGCAGTACACACCGGTGGACGTGACGGCAAAGACGAACTCACCGTCGTGGGTTGCATCCCGCCCCACAACCGCTTCCCACCTGCGCTGGTCAAGATATGCCATCTCTAATTGCTGTCCTTGGTCGAGTATCGCACCGGTCGTCATAATGACAAAGTTTAAGCAGGTCGCTTTCCGCGTGCTATCCGGATCTTGCGGTCAAATTCATACGCTAAACTAGGCTGCTTGCGAGACGCAGCCCTGATACGGTACGTATAGTGAAAACTACGCTGGCATTGGCGTTCTCATTGGCAATTTTGCCGGCTGCGCTTTACATGATGAGCGAGAGCGAGCCAAAGTCGCATTGTGCAGTCGCCGGGGACGAGATTGTCGCCGCACCCGCGTCCCAGGATTTTCGCCTCAACGCCCAACACCCCTCGCAGCAATGGCAGGCTGCGACCCCTGTGACCTTCTGTTCCGATTGGCAAGGCAAGAATCCAGATCCCGCCCGGCAAACCGAAGTGCGAGTCCTCTGGTCGTCGGAGACCTTATATCTCCGGTACAAATGCCGCTATCGCCAACTCTACCTCTTCCCCGACTCCGAGCCCCATGGCCGCCGCAACCACCTCTGGGATCGGGATGTGGCCGAAGCATTCCTTCAACCCGATCCGTCCCGCCCGCGATACTACAAAGAGTTTGAGGTTAGTCCGAACGGCTTCTGGATCGATTTGGAGATATCACCAGGACCTCTGCAAGATTTAAAAAGCGGTATGCAGAGATCAGTATGGCTGGACGAAGCCGCCAAAACGTGGGTAGCAGAACTCGCGATTCCTATGAATTCGCTGACCAATCACTTCGATCCCAGAGCAGTCTGGAGGCTCAACTTCTACAGAATCGAGGGTACCAAGGAGCCGCGATTTTACGCTGCTTGGCGGCCCACCAATACCCCCGAACCAAATTTCCACGTCCCCAGCGCCTTCGGGCGAATGCACTTCCAGCAATCCCAGTAAACAGATCACTCAAGTGCCCTCGGATAAGGATGAGATGTTTCACGTTAGGCGCGCTGTGATAGTTTCAGCGATGAAGCAGATCTTGGAGGCGAGAGCGTGAGACAGGGAGTTGCATTCGCGCTGGTTTCTCTTCTTTCCCTGGTAATCTTCGTCGCAGTTGCTGCCTCAGCTGAATCTCCCAACGTCGTGGAGCTGCAGATCGGCTGGCGAATGAGCGCTGCGAGCCATGTTTCGCAAGACGAAAGCCAGGTTAGCCAACCCCAGTTCGATGTTTCGCAATGGTATGCGGTCGGGCACATGCCCGCCACTGTGCTGCAGGTTCTCCAGGAAAATGGGGTCTATAAGAATCTGTACTACGGCATGAACCTCGCTACTCCAGGCGAGCTATGGAAACAGGATTGGTGGTATCGAACCACGTTCACGGCTCCGGCGGGCCGCGACGTTTATTCGTTGATCTTCAAGGGCATTAACTACCGCGCAGATATCTGGTTGAACGGCCGCAAGCTGGCAAACCGATCGCAGATCGTGGGGATGTACAACGAGTTCGAACTGAACGTAACGGAGATTATCCATCCGGGGGATAGCAACGTACTGGCGGTGAAGGTCACGCCGGAGCAGGGGCTGACCGAAAATATTGAGCTGGCTGATAGCTGGCTGGATTGGATTAACTGGAAATATCTGGGATACCACGACCCTGAACATCATCTGGACATTCCGTTTGTGCCGGATCGCAACGCCGGGATTTGGAAGCGCGTCTACCTGAGCAGCACCGGGCCGGCAACGATTCGAAATCCGTATGTGGTAACCGATTTGCCGCTGCCGGCAACCGCTCCAGCGGCGCTCTCCGTTTATTGCGACTTGAGCAACAACACCGGAAAAGCAGTGTCAGGCACGCTTTTTGGAGAGATTTTCCGTCCGGGCAAGAAGACAATAAATTTCCAGCAGAACGTTTCTCTGGCGCGACACCAGACACGCGAGCTCGCTTTTACTCCGAGCGACTTTCCCCAATTATCGGTCGCGGATCCCGACCTCTGGTGGCCTTATCAGTGGGGCAAGGCGAATTTGCATCAGCTCAAGCTTGAATTCAAAGTGGATGGCGGAGTCTCCGATTCGCAGGCAATTGAGTTCGGCGTTCGCAAGATCACCCAGAAGCGCGATTCAGATGAGAGCTTTCCGGCGATTGGGACAGGCGGCAACTTTTATTTGCAGATAAATGGCAGGGATTATCTGATTCGTGGCGGCGTGTATAGCCCGGACCTGCTGTTTCGCAACGATCCCGAGCGCGACGCGGCCATCATGCAGTATGTGAAAGATCTTGGACTGAATCTGATCCGCTGGGAGCTGAAGATTGCGG
>QIAS01000110.1:10807-13269 GCA_003225615.1 Acidobacteriota bacterium
GGATATATGTGCTGCGCCCAATGGGAGCACTGGGACCTCTGGACGGCAGAGGATCAATGGGTGGCGCGGGCCAGCCAGCGTGCCCGCTTGCGGGAGTTGCGCTCGCATGCGGCGGTCGTGCTATGGGCGAACGGCAGCGATGGATTGCCGCCCGATCCTGTGCTGAACGATTACCACGCGATTCTGAACGAACTGCATTGGCAAGATGGGGTGGTGGACACGGTCTCCAACGTGAATCGCGCCTGGAGCGGCATTCACATGGTTGGTCCGTATGTGTGGCGGCCGCCTTATTACTGGTTCAGCGAGAAATACGGCCCGGCGCGGGGTTCCTCCGCTGAGGAGGGGGATAACGAGACCATTCCGCCGCTGGAAAGCCTGAAGAAGTTTATTCCCCCGGATCATCTTTGGCCGATTGATGAGTACTGGTATTTCCATGCTGGCGCGAATGAGGGCAACAATACGCTGGAAAACATTCAACGAGTGCTCGAGCAGCGTTACGGTCCTTCGAAAACCGTGCAGGAGTTCTCGAGGAAGGCCCAGCTGGCACATTACGAAGATGTGCGCGCGCAGTATGAGAGCTATGCGACGCACTGGGCGAATCGAAAGATGGTGGTGCACTGGATGATGAACAATCCCTGGCCATCATTCTTCGGACACCTGTTTGACGCGTACTTCAAACCGGGAGGCGGGTATTTCGGCGCGAAGAAAGCGTTACGCCCAATCAGCATAATCTGGGACTACTATGGGACTGGCGACCGCAGCAGTGCACGCATTTACGTCGTAAATCGCACCGCGGAGCCGCGCAGACGTTCTACGACCTGAATGGGCATAAGGCGTTCTCTCGCGAGGTGAAGAACGTCACGGTTGGACCCGAGAGCGCGGCGGAGGCGATGACCATTCCGCGCGTGTCGAATCTCGGACCTGTTTACTTCGTGCGCTGTGAGCTGCGTGATGAACACAACACAGTTCTCGCCGATAACGTTTACTGGCAGGCAGCCACGGACGATGATCTTGGCGATCCCAAGAACGACGAGCAGTTCAAGACGAACCTGGCGCGATGGAGCAACATGTCTGCATTAAACGCTCTTCCGAAAGTTCAAGTGAAAGTCGCGAGTGAGTTTTTCGCGCAGGGCGGGCAGGGGACAGCACGCATTACCCTTTCTAACGACTCAAATCACGTAGCGTTTTTTCTGCGGACGGAAATCACCCGTGGGATCGATGGTGAAGAGATTTCGCCGATCACTTACGACGACAACTACGTCACGCTATTCCCTCACGAAAAGCGGGTTATCGCGGTCGGTTTCAAAGTCTCGGCCCTGCGAGGCCAGCATTTAGCCCTTCGCACCGCGGGCTACAACGTAGAGAAAACGGCATCGCTGATTCAGGGCACGGGGGAACCTGCAGACCGACGGTAAGTTGCTCCTCGCCTGTCCGGGTTTTCGCTGGACAAACGAAAGGAAACGATATAAAAAGAAAGGCGACAACCATTCGAGGCGACGTGCTGAACGAGGAACGAAGGCGCGCGATCCTGGAAACTCTGAACCGCGACGGCCGGGTGTTGGTGGCTGCACTGGCCCGTCAGTTCGAAACTTCTCAAGTTACGATCCGGAAAGATCTCGAGTCGCTTCACGGACACGGCCTGGTGCACCGCACGCATGGCGGCGCCTTGCCTGCCCAGGAAGGAGCGCTGGAAGATCCAACGCTGCGCGAAAAAGAGAAGCTGCACCGGAAACAAAAGCTCCACATCGCCACGGCAGCCGCCCAGTTGGTGAAAGAAGGGCAGGTGATCATCCTGGATTCCGGTACCACGACAACCGCGATTGCGCGGGCGCTGCGCAACTTTCGGAACCTTACGATTATCACCAACGCGGTGAATATCGCTGCCGAACTCTCCGGCGCCGCAGTCGAAGTGATTCTCACGGGCGGAACTCTGCGGAAGAATTCCTTCTCGCTGGTAGGGCCGATTGCGGAAGAAACGTTACGTCGTCTGAACGCCGATCTTCTTTTTCTGGGAGTAGATGGATTCGACGTGCACTACGGCCTGAGCACGCCCAATCTTCTGGAAGCAAAAGTGAACCGGGTGATGGTTGAGGTTGCCAAGCGCACTGTGGCGGTCTGCGACTCCAGCAAGTTTGGACGCCGAAGCTTGTCACTGATCGTGCCACCGACTGCGTTGCAACAAATCATTACCGATCGAAACATTCCACAGTCCGATTTGCGAGCCCTTAAGAAAACCGGTATCGAGGTAACTCTTGTCTGACAGCAAAGACGGTCGCGTTCTCTCGCCCGGCAAAGCAGCCCCGGGAAGTCACTCTCTGGGGGAGATCCTTTCTCAGCCGCATTGCTGGAGCAATTGCCTGAAAGAGCTGGGGAAACCAGGATTAGTGGATGAGGTATGCGTGCCGTTTGGGCGCGCGACAGAGTGGCTGTTTGTGGGATGTGGATCAAGCTATTACGTGGCG
>QIAS01000111.1:0-4683 GCA_003225615.1 Acidobacteriota bacterium
GAAATCCCTCGGCGGTAGCCAGGCTTGCTTAGAGCTGCCCTTAGAAGCCTAGCATATTAGATGCTTTGGGCGAGGCTAAGTAGCAGGGTTCACACACCGGAAGGACCTTAACCGCAAAGGGGTCGCTAAGGACGCTAAGAAAATCCACGGATCGGCCCACCCGAGGGTTTCTTGCGACCTTTGCGCCTCCTTGTCGAGCTTAGCGGTTTAAGATTTTTTTTGTCTCCTAGCTCAAGCGCCCTCGCATCACTGGGGTGCCAGCCGCTTTTCCGGTATATTTCCCGACGGATCATGTCTACCTTCTACGATCGATTCTTACAGTGCGTGCAGCGGTGGCCACAAAACGTGGCGGTGGAGATCCAACGGCGGGAACGGGTTGAGAGCTATACCTATGCGGAGCTGCGGCGGATGGCGGAATCAGTTGGCCGCTGGATGATGGAAACGGGATTTGAGCCAGGGGCTCGATTGGCCATCCTGGCCGATAACCATCCTCGTTGGGTGGCAGCCTATCTGGGGACAATTGCCGCGGGATGTACGGCAGTACCGCTCGATACGGCGTTCCATGTGGAGCAGGTGGCCAAGCTGCTGAAGAACAGCGGAGCTTCTGTGCTCTTCGTCGATGGCAAGCACCTGCAAGTTGCGCAGGCGGCGATCGCGGGACTCAAGGTCAGTATCGTCCTCACAGATCCTCACCCCGCTGATTCAGAGTCTCGACCGGGGGCGTCCGCTCCCCCGCGGGCAGAGGCCGACCTGGGCAGTATCTTCGCGGCAGGGCCAGGAAAGTTCGAGCCAGTGGCTTCTCCATCGGATGCCGTCGCGGCCTTGCTTTACACCTCGGGCACTACGGCCGACCCGAAAGGTGTGATGCTCACGCATGGCAATCTCATGGCAGAAGCCGACGGCGTTTTCGCCGTTCTGGAATTGTCGGAGAAAGATTCGGTGCTGGGGGTGTTGCCGCTTTTTCATTCCCTGGCACAGATGGCTAATCTTCTACTGCCTCTGGTGGCAGCGGCGCGGGTTGTCTACCTGGAGACACTGAACACGACCGAACTGCTGCGGGCACTACGCGAACGAGAGATCACCGTGTTCGCGGTGGTTCCGCAATTTTTTTATCTGATACACGAACGAATTTTTAAAGAAGTCAAGGGTCGCGGCCGGCTGGCACGTCAGCTACTCGCGGTCCTTATGGGATTGAACCGGGTCCTGCGGAAACTGGGCATTAATGCAGGGCGCTTGTTCTTTCGCTCTCTCCACGAAACATTTGGCAGCAAGATGCGTTACCTGGTCACCGGAGGGTCGCGCTTCGAGCCGCAGATTGGACAGGACTTTTACGCGCTGGGGATCGACGTGTTGCAGGCTTATGGTCTGACCGAAACCAGCGGCGGAGCTTTCGTCAACCGCCCTGGTCAGAACGTAATTGGTTCTGTCGGGAAGCCGCTTCCTGGCGTAGAAGGAGAAATCTTGAACGCGAAAGTGCCCGAGAATGGTGCCCCCGAGGATGGTGTGCGCGAGGATGGTGTGCGCGAGGATGGTGTGCGCGAGGATGGTGTGCGCGAGGATGGTGTGCGCGAGGATGGTGTGCGCGCGACCGGCGAGATCGTGATTCGCGGGCCAATTGTGATGAAGGGCTACTGGAACCGTCCTGACGCTACCGCTGCGGTTTTTAAAGATGGCTGGCTGATGACGGGGGACCTCGGCTATTTCGACGCGCGCGGAAATCTATATATCACGGGACGCGAGAAGGAAATTATTGTCCTCAGTAATGGCAAGAATGTTTATCCGGAAGAGATTGAGGCGCATTATCTGAAGACTCCGTTCATCAAAGAAATTTGCGTGGTCGGTGTGGAGGGCAGGCCGGGAGACCCCACATCGGAGCGACTGCATGGAGTAATCGTGCCCAATTTTCAGGTTTTCAAAGAGAGACGGATCGTTAACGCGAAGGAGGTCATTCGCTTCGATATTGAAGGGCTTTCCACCCAACTGCCTTCGACCAAGCGCCTGGGGAGTTATGAGATCTGGCAGGAAGACCTTCCGCGGACTACGACTCGCAAACTGAAGCGTTTCGAAATTGAGCGGCGGGTGCGGGCAAAACAAGCTAAGGGCGGGGATGTGGATGTTTCGGCGGAGCGTCCGCTGAGTGCGGAAGAAGAAGCATGGCTCGAGCCGGCCGAGGTGCAGGCAGCGTTGAAGATTATTCGCGAGCGCACAAAAACGGGAGCAGAGACTATTCGTCCGGCTGACAATTTGGACCTTGATCTGGGATTGGATTCCATGCAGCGGGTGGAATTGCTGACTGCTCTTGAGGAACAACTCGGGGGCGATGTGGACGAGTCGCGCCTGGCGGAGATTTACAGCGTGCGTGACCTGGTCGAGGCGGTGCGGGAGAGCGCCGCGGGCGGAGCGGGAACGCGCCCGGCGCGCCCGCAGTTCGCCGGATGGAAGGCGATTTTGCGGGAGCAGCCGGATGATCCCGACGTGCTGGCTCTGGCCAAGTCACGACCGTTCAGTGAGGCATTCTTTTATTTGGCAACGCGGGTACTTCAGATTTTCGCCCGCGATCGATTCCACCTGCTGGTTCGCGGGTTGGAAAAGCTGCCCGCGAAGATGCCTTACATTGTCTGCTCCAATCACCAGAGCTATCTCGATCCGCTGATTCTCGACAGCGTGCTGCCGTGGCCGGTATTCCGAAACATGTTTGCCGTGGGGACGAGCGATATTTTCGGATCACCGCTGATGCGGCGACTGGCGCGCGTGCTGCGCGTGGTGGTGGTTGATCCCGACGCCAATTTGATTCCAGCTATGCGGGCGGGAGCATTTGGATTACGCCTGGGGCGAGTATTGATTTTGTATCCGGAAGGCGAGCGCAGTATTGACGGACAGCCTCGGACGTTCAAAAAAGGCGCGGCCATTCTCTCCATGCACCTGCAGGTTCCAATCGTTCCGGTCGCCATTGATGGTTTTTTCGCGTCGTGGCCGCGCAGCCGGAAATTCCAGAAATTTGCGCCGTTGAAGATGGCGTTCGGGGATGCGATTTATCCTCCGCCGGAGTCGGAGGCTTCGGAAGCGGTTTACGAAAAGCTCACGGCGGAGTTAAAGCAGCGGGTCGTAACTATGTGGAATGAACTGCACGGGACGAATTCGAAAGAATCAGCCTTCGCGAAAGCCGCGGATTAACATGATGGCAGTGGGACGGGCCAGCCCCGCCTAGAGCGGGAACGCTAGACTCCGACTCCGCGGGAGCGCTGCCCGAAGGCCTTTACGAAGGCGTCTACCACCATGCAGTCGTACTTGGTTTCTGAGGCCTCGAGAATCGCTTCCTCGGCTTGGGCGGGCGATAATTTTTTCTGGCCGGCGCCGGTGATCATCGATTCGTAAGCGTCGGCTACCGCTAGTACCTGCACCTCCAAAGGCGCCTCGAGAGCGCTGTCACCCTTTTTGACCAGCTTCTGCTCGGCAATCATGATGGGAATCACGCGGCAGAGGGAACCGCCGATTCCCTGGGCTGGTGCAGGGGATTTCCCACGTTTGCTGATGTTCTTTTCCAATTCGTCTTCCGAGAGGTGTGCAGCTTTATAAAGAATGTCATTGCTGATGCCAAGCTCGTTAATGTTACGCAACAGGGCGGCAGTGCGAATATCTTCGACACTCTCGGCATCCAGACCGAGCGCTTCGGCGATTTTGGTGGCGTAGAGAGAGACACGATAGGCGTGCGCCTGGCTGTATTTTTCATTGGTCAGAAAATGTTGCAGGATAACCAACATGCCGTCGTAGCTGCTTTTCAGCTCGGTTAAATTCTTCTGATTGCGCTCGTAGAGCGTGCCCATGGCAAAGCCGCTCACAACCAGAATGCCGCCCCAGACGGTCAGATCGAACCAGGGGCTCTCTCCTGGCGCGGCGACTCGGCGATTAAAAAGAGTCGGGTTCATATAGCTCAGGAGCACAACTGTGAAAACGCTGGCGAGGGCGGTCAGGGTAGCGTGGCGGCGTCCGAAATGGTAGGCGGAATAGAGTGTGGGCAGGAAGAAAAAGCACAGCACCACGCGCTGCGATGCGACCAGGAAATTAAGTATGGCCGCAATAAGTACCAGCGACAGCAGCAGCCATAGTTCTTTATTGACTTTGTGCATGAACGAAGCCTTCTGTGCAATTCCAACCCAGACTCGGGCGTTTACTCGGCGCAGAAATCAAGAAATCCGGATCGCTAAACAGTTTGAGGCTAACTCGGGCGTTTTGAAATTACGTAGGTAACTTTCGGCGCGAGGAGTGGTACGTGTACTTCTGCGGCGATAATTTAAGATAGCGCGGTTCTTCGCGTTCTTTGCGTTTCTTTGCGTTTAAGAGCTCTTAACCGCAGAGTACGCAGAGCTTTCGCCGAGGTCCCAGAGAGCGGCCTCACTCACCTCCGAGGTTTCTGGATCGCTGTCACTTCGCACGGGGATGGGTTTGGTCGTAGACGTGGAGCACGTGCTTCATGGAAAGCTGGGTGTAGCGTTGCGTGGTGGAGAGGCGCTCGTGTCCCAGCATTTCCTGAATGGCGCGCAGGTCGGCTCCTTCCTCGAGCATGTGTGCCCCGAAGGCGTGGCGCAGAGTGTGCGGGTGGACATCGGGCGAAAGCCCCTTTGCGACGGCAATTTTCTTCACAATACGGCCAACACTCCGCGTGGTCAGCCGGCCGCCACGTCG
>QIAS01000111.1:4782-5933 GCA_003225615.1 Acidobacteriota bacterium
CTTCCGAACTGAGGCGAATATCGTCAAGATTAATGCCTGTAAGCTCCGAATTACGGATGCCACAACCGTACAGCAATTCAAGCAAAAGCCGGTCGCGTTCGGGAAATGATGCGGTCTCAGGCATCTTGCCGTCCAAGACGTTGTTCATTTCTTCAATGGTCGGCACGCGGGGCAGTTTTTTGGCCAGCTTCGGAGTGGAGACGAGGGCTGCGGGATTCTGTTCGACCACTCCTTCCTGGGCCAGCCAGCGATAGAGCGAGCGTACCGCTGCAAGGGCGCGCGCAACTGACGTTTTGCCGAGACCTCTTTCGTAAAGCTGTGAGAGAAAGCCGCGGATCGTTATGTGATCAATGTTCTTCCAATCGCGCGAACCGGCGTAGTTGGCAAAATTCTGCAAGTCGCCAGTGTAGGCCTTGATGGTGTGGGCGGAGGAGTTGCGCTGGCGCAGGGTCTGGAGAAAACGGTTCACGGATTTTTCTACTGTGGTCTTGGTAGTCATTGTTGATTGTGGATTTTTGATTGTTGAATGAAGAACAAGAATGTAATCCGAGCGTGCTTGCAATCAACAATCAACGCTTCTGGTAGACAGTCTTCAGCCGATCCAGCGCCAAGTGCGTGTAGACCTGCGTGGTCGAAATGTCAGCATGTCCGAGGATAGTCTGGATGGTGCGCAGGTCCGCACCGTTTTCCACCATGTGCGTGGCGCACGAATGGCGCAGCATATGCGGCGAAGCGTGGCGAGCAGTGCCCGAAGCCTGGCCCACCATCTGCCAGACCCTTTGACGTGTAAGCTGTCGTGCACGGCCTCCGAGAAACAGCAGCGGAGAACTGTTTCCGGCAAGCAAGAATTTGCGGGGCTCTCCCAAGTACGCGCTGAGAGCATCTTGGGCAGATTTTCCAATCGGGACAATTCGTTCTTTGTCGCCTTTGCCCCGCACCAGCACGTAGCCAAGGTCCAGCTTCAGATCTTCGAGTTTCATGCCGACGAGTTCAGAGACACGGAGCGCGCCGGCATAAAACAGCTCTAGCATCGCCTGGTCCCGTGCGGCGATTGCGACAGCGGCCTTGGTGTGCCGCGCAGGGTGCGGGCTCTCCAGCATGGCTGATACTTCGTCTCGTGCCAGGGACTTGGGCAGAACTTTCCACTGTTT
>QIAS01000112.1 GCA_003225615.1 Acidobacteriota bacterium
AAAGGCGTGGGTAATATCCTTCATCTTGTAAGGGAAGAACGCGCGCCCGCCGGTAGCCTCGGCCAGTTGTTCAAGTACCCGGTCGCCACGCAGGATCAGCCCGCTGTCATCGGTCGAGATCGCATAAATGATCACTTCCGCCCGTTGCGCCATTTCAATAGCCTGTGAGCGGCTGTATTCACTCTGGTTGTCCTCGCCATCGCTCACGATGATGATGGCTTTGCGTGCGGGATGATCGGGATGATCTTTCAGGAACTTCTCTCGCGCGGCACGATAGACCGCGTCGTACAGGGCGGTGCCGCCTCCGCTATGCAGATGATTAATCCCCACTGAAAGCAGGGTTGGACTGTCGGTAAAATCCTGGGTGATCTGGCTGTGGCTGTTGAAGCCCATGACAAAGGCTTTATCAAATCCCCGGCGCAGCACATGCTGCAGAAAGCCTGTAGCGGCCTGCTGCTCGAAATCAAAGCGGCCGCGCACCGAGCCGCTCACGTCGACCAGCAGACCCATTTCCAGCGGAAGATCGGTTTCGCGGTGAAATTCCAGAATGGATTGCGGCGGCTTGTGATCGTCAAGGATAGAGAAATCCGCCTGGTTAAGATTGCGAACGAACTTGCCATGCTTGTCAGTGGCGATAAAAAGCAGGTTGACCTCGTCCACGCGCTTCTTGATCGTGAGTACCGAGTCCTGGCCGGCCTCCGATATAGCAGAGGCCGCGGTGACGAGAGCCGGAGTGCTGTTCGCAACGGCTGGAGTTGGGCTGACGTAGGAATTCGTCTGCCCCGAGACCGACGAAGCCAAAAGCATCGCCAAAACAAAGATGCGTCCTATGTACTTCATTCCAAAGAATTCCAAAATCTACCTTACTTCCCACGGCTAGCGGCCTTTCCAGCATGTTGGATGCACGTTTGGTGCCGAAAGCGCCGGGTTGAGCCGTGTTCTGATTTCGACTCTAGGAGACCCTGTGCTACATGCCAAGTTACAAAAGGAGCACACGTTTGGGCGCGCCCAAAAGCCCGCAGGATGTGCCATTTAGGCGGTCAGGTAACTTTCCCGTTTTGTTACAGGAATCCCGGAACAACCTTTCGCCGCTGGTATGCAGGACCGATCGGGAAAGTGGCACCTAATTAGGGACATAATTCATAAACTACCAACACCAACGGGATGCATTGGAGAACGGAGAAGCAATATAAGATAGGTTCTCAAAGCACTGAGGGAGGTTGCATGAAGAGACTGCTCGCATTGATCGCTGTGCTCACGGTTCCGCTTGGTTTGTCTGCAGCGGAAGGCAGAAAGGAAGCTGACCGGGTTAAAGAATCGGGAGAGGTGCTGAAGGAAATCATCGACATTCCTGACAATATTCCCAAAGATCTTTTTGATAAGGCAGAGTGTGTGATCGTGTTGCCATCGGTGAAAAAGCTTGCCATTGGGATCGGTGGCAGCTACGGCCGTGGGGTGATGGTCTGTCGCCGCGGCCAGCACTTTACAGGCCCCTGGGGCGCGCCAGCCATGTATGCACTCGAAGGAGGCAATATAGGATTACAGCTGGGAGGCCAGGCGACCGACTTCGTGCTGCTGGTAATGAACCCGCGTGGTGCGGAATCACTAATGGGCAGCAAGGTGAAACTGGGAGCGGATGCCTCCGCAGCTGCCGGTCCCAAGGGCCGCAGTGCCGAAGGCGCCACCGACGTGGTGATGCGCGCGGAAATTCTGTCCTATTCACGCTCCCGCGGACTGTTCGCCGGCATCTCGCTTGAAGGTTCCACGTTGCGTCCCGACAATCGCGCTGACGAAAAACTCTATGGTCGTAAGCTGGACGTGAAAGAGATTCTCCGCCAGGGTAAAGTTGGAGTCCCAGCATCGGGTCACGATCTAGTTGAGTTGTTGAATAAACATTCACCGAAGAACCTGTCGGACCCCAAGTCGCTGCGATAAGTCTTTCAGGTAGGGCGGGCGCGCTCGGCTCCGCTCCGGCAGACTCTCGGCTGTTCCATCGAGCCCTTCTGGGCTGCCACGACCGATGATCAAAGACTCTCCAGGGGTAGTGCGCTGCAGCTGGGCGAGGAATGAACTCTCGATCCGCTATCACGATGAAGAGTGGGGCGTGCCTGCCCACCACGATCGCACCTTATTCGAATTTCTGATTCTGGAAGGCGCCCAGGCTGGACTTAGCTGGGACACAATCCTGCAGAAGCGGCAGAATTACCGGGTCGCCTTTGAGGGCTTTGAGCCGGCGCTTGTCGCCCGCTACGACCGCCAACAGATCAACCAGTTGCTGAAAAATCCTGGAATTGTTCGCAACCGTCTGAAGGTCGTTTCTGCCGTGCAGAATGCCAAAGCCTTCCTCAAAGTTCAGGAGGAATTCGCCAGTTTCGACAGCTACATCTGGAAATTTGTCGACGGGAACCCCCGGACTAATGCCCGGCGTTTCCCCAAACAAGTTCCCAGCCGGACTGCTGAGTCGGACGCCATGAGCCGCGACCTGAAGAAACGTGGCTTCAACTTTGTCGGCTCAACCATCTGCTATGCCTTTATGCAAGCGGTCGGAATGGTTAACGATCACCTGGTTGACTGCTTCCGGTACACAGAGATTCGGGATGGAAGATTGACGAAAAGGTGATACCCGGCAGCCTTTCTCGAAGTATGATTACACCGAGCAGGACTTGATTTGTGACCGCTGGGAGCGGCGGGGAGGACGATTATGTATTTCGAACAGTTCTACCTCGGTTGTCTGGCGCACGCCTCCTACCTGCTGGGTTCGGAAGGTGAAGCAGCCGTCATTGATCCCCAGCGCGACGTCGATATTTACTTGAAGGCCGCAGAAGAGCAAAAACTTAAAATCCGCCACATTTTTGAAACCCACCTGCACGCCGATTTTGTCTCTGGACACAAAGAATTGGCCGCGCGAACCGGAGCGAAAATTTATATCGGAGCCAAAGCGGGAGCCGCATTTCCACACGTCCCTTTGCGTGACGGCTTCGAACTGAAGGTTGGAAAAGCTCAAATTAAGGCGCTGGAAACCCCCGGCCATACTCCGGAGAGCACGAGCCTGGTAGTTACCGACGAAGATAAATCAACTCGCCCGTGGGCGGTCCTGACTGGCGACACATTATTCATTGGAGACGTGGGCCGGCCCGATCTGTCGAAGACCTACAGCCCGCAAGAGCTTGCCGGCATGCTGTACGACAGTCTCCATCAGAAGTTGTTGGCTCTGCCCGATGACGTAGTGGTCTATCCCGCGCACGGGGCGGGATCGCTGTGTGGACGAAACATGCGCGCCGAACGCTCATCGACGATTGGGACGGAGCGCCTGACGAATTACGCTCTCCAGATCAGGAGCCGTGATGAATTCATCCGGCAATTGACCAGCAACCTGCCCGCACGTCCGGAATATTTTCTGCAGGACGCAGAAATCAATCGCGAAGGCGCCGCTGCATTAATCGAACTGCCCCCGCTGCGCGAACTGTCGCCGGCGGAATTGAAATCGCTGATCGAAAAGGGAGTACCCGCGCTCGATGTCCGTCCTGGTGACACGTTCGCCGCCGGGCACGTTCCTCGGTCCATCAACATCGCGCTTTCCGGACAATTTGCCACCTGGGCGGGAACTGTGCTGGGGTTGGCCGCGCGCCCCGCGCTGATCGCCGACTCCGCGCAACAAATTGAGGAAGCGCGCATGCGGCTGGCACGAGTTGGAATCGAAGATGTAAGCGGCTATCTCGCCGGCGGATTTGGGGCTTGGAAGCGAGCAGGATCTCCCGTGGCTGAAGTGCCGCAACTCACCGTAGACGACTTGCAGGCCCGGCTCGGACAAAACGGTTTGCGCGTGCTCGACGTCCGCCGGGAAGGCGAGTGGCAGGCAGGCCACATCGCTGAAGCAGACTGGTGGCCCTTGGACAAATTCAAGGCCGCTCTTCCACAGATCGATATAGGTACGCCGGTTGCCGTCCATTGCAAGAGCGGCTACCGCAGCATGATCGCCTGCAGCCTCCTGAAACGTGCCGGCTATGAAAACGTGACCAACCTTATCGGCGGGTTCGATGCCTGGCAGCAGGCCAAGCTGCCGTGTCAGACGGACGCGGTCGCACGAGTTTGAGATGCAGCAGTGAAGAGCGACGCAGCCTGACGACGGTCCCTACCAAAGATTCCTAAAATACTGTGCGGAACTTCCCATCGAACGCGACTCCACCGTACTGGTCACGTGAAGCGGCTACCGACCAATGCTTGCTGACCTGATATTCGC
>QIAS01000113.1 GCA_003225615.1 Acidobacteriota bacterium
TGGAAGTTAAAGAGGTACTTGAAGTGCTGCGTGGAGAGGGGCCGGAAGATCTGCGCCAACTCTGCGTGGAATTGGCGGGTTGGATGCTCAAACTTGGCGGCCGCGCGTCCACGCCGCGCGAGGGTAAGCAGATTGCAGAGCTGCTGATAAGTTCAGGCAAGGCCTTGGATAAATTTCGACAAATGGTAACCCTGCAGAGCGGGGATGCCCGCGTAATCGATAATCCCGAGCGGCTGCCGCAGGCACAACACAAGATGGATGCGATCAGCCCTAGCAGCGGTTACGTCGCAGCTATCCAGTGCGAACAGGTCGGAACAGCTTGTGTGATCCTCGGCGGCGGCCGGGAACGCAAGGAGGATGCGGTGGACCCGGCCGTCGGAATCGTCCTCCACAAGAAGGTATCGGATCCGGTGACGGCAGGCCAACCGCTATGCACGATTCATTACAATTCCGAAGCTCGCGCCGGGCGCGCTAGGGTGTTGCTGGAGGAAAGCTACCAAATCGAAGATACTTCTCCCGCACACAAACGGCCGCTGGTGCATCAAGTCATAACCGGCTCTCCGGAGGCACACTGAATGGGGCGATTCACGGGCATTCTCGGTCTGCTGACTATGCTGGGGCTGGCGTTTGCGTTATCTACGAATCGCCGCGCCATCCGTATTAAGACGGTCGCTTGGGGACTCGGACTGCAATTCGCGTTTGCTGTGTTCGTGCTGCGATTGGACATTGGACGGCTGGTTTTTCAGAAAGCCGGGGACGCGGTCAATCGCCTGCTCAGCTATTCGTTTGAAGGTTCCCAGTTTGTTTTTGGCGAGCTCGGAAAGCGGGGCTCACAATTGGGTTTTTACTTCGCATTCCAGGTATTGCCGACCATCATATTCATCGCGGCATTTTTCGCGGTGCTCTATCACTACGGCATCATGCAATTCATCATCCGGCAGGCCGCGCGCGTAATGACACGCTTCATGGGAGCGAGCGGCGCCGAATCCCTCAATGTGGCTGCAAGCATCTTCATGGGACAGACCGAGGCGCCGCTGACCATCCGGCCATTCCTCCCGGATCTGACGCGTTCCGAACTCATGACGGTAATGACTAGCGGAATGGCCCATGTTTCCGGGGGAATAATGGCAGCCTACATCGCATTTGGCATCGAACCGAAGCACCTGCTTAGTGCCGTGATCATGACTGCGCCTGGAACCATATTGATCTCCAAGATGCTCGTGCCTGAGACTGAGCAGCCGAAGACGGCCGGACGCGTGGTGATGAACGAGCAAGAAGTCAAAACAGAGAAGGAAGAAAATGTCCTCGGCGCCGTCGCACGTGGCACCACGGACGGGCTAAACCTGGCCTTGAATGTGGCTGCGATGCTGATTTCCTTTTTGGCGCTGATTGCATTGTTTAACGGCATCCTAGGCGGAATCCATAATGGCCTGGCGCATGTGGGGTTCAACTGGTTTCCTTCCAGCCTCGAGAGAATCTTCGGAACCCTGTTTGCGCCGATTGCATGGGTTATCGGGATTCCTTGGCGAGACTGCCCGATCATCGGCAACCTGCTGGGCACGCGCATGGTGCTCAATGAACTGGTCGCGTTTTCTTTGCTCGGCCCGCAGAAGGCGGTGCTCGATCCGCGTTCGTTCACAATTGCGACCTTTGCACTTTGTGGATTCGCCAACCTCAGCTCAATTGGAATTCAGATCGGCGGCATTGGCGCCCTCGCGCCGAATAAGAAAGGAGAACTGGCACGTTTGGGCTTACGTGCCATGCTGGCGGGAACCATGGCCAACCTTATGTCGGCATCCATCGCCGGAATGCTCTTGTGATTTCCAATAACTTGATTCTCAGGACCGATTTACGGGCTTTCCCAGACACCGCGCCGGACGAGGGAAATAGGGTTGTTAGATGCGCTTCTCTGGCCTACAATAGCTCGCCATGCGGAACGAACCTTTAGTCGTCGAACAAGTCGAGGAAGGAATCCTCCGCTTGGTTGGACCGTTAACCATGTCTACACTTTCTCCCTTTGAGAACGCGGTACGGCGCGTGGACGGCAATGTGATTCTTGATTTAAGCCATGTTCCTTACGTGGATTCGGCCGGCCTGGGATGCTTGGTGAGCGCCTATACCTCTTACCACAAGACCGGCCGCAGCATGGTGCTAAGCGGTGTCAACGAACGTGTCTCGAAGCTGCTGGAAATTACGCGTCTGGAATCATTGTTCCTGATCTTCCCTACTCTGGGCGATGCGCTGCAGGCGTTAACCAGCAGTGCCCAGGCGTAAACCCGTTCTTTTCCGATCCTCGCTTTCGATCCCTCCTCAAAATTCGCATGTAGACTGTGCCCTCAGAAATGCCATCCAAAGGGAGGACTATGCGGTGAACAGATGGGACCACGAGCCTTCCTGCAAGCTACGGGAAAAGCGGTTCGCGACGTCGATAGGAAGCATTTGCTCGCCTTCGCTGGAAGCCTCGCCTATTACTATTTTCTTTCTCTGATTCCGTTCCTGATTCTGCTGGCGAGCGGATTGGCTTATATTCCCATTCCCCACCTCTTCGACCAGGTCCTCCTCTGGATGTCCTACTTCATCCCTCCTGACTCAATGGCTCTGGTGCGAAAAGTTTTTGCCGACCTGATGGCCACGCGGAATTCGGGATTTCTATCCTTCGGAATTATAGGAACCATCTGGACCGCATCGGGCGCGTCGGCGGCGATGATTGAAGCCCTCAATGTCGCATACGAGGTGAAAGAGGGACGCCCCTTCTGGCATACGCGCCTGCTCGCCATTGGTCTGACTTTTATTCTGGCAGCGCTTGGCGCAATTGTGCTGGCAGCGATGATCCTGGGACCCGAGTTAGGCGCGCGGTTAGCGCATCGCGTAGGCCTGGATCCGCTGTTTCTGGAAACCTGGTCATACTTCCGGTGGATCCTGGCGATATGTACCTCGATCCTGGCTGTCGAAGTGATTTACCATCTGGCGCCCAACGTTGAACAAAGAAAGTTTTTGCGTACCTTGCCAGGCGCTGTTGTGGCGGTCATTTCGTGGGTGGCTGCGTCATTTGGCTTGGGCTTCTACCTCGGTCACTTTGGGCAGCTCAGTAAGAGTTACGGCACACTCGGAGCCGTGGCCGCGCTGCTACTCTGGTTTTACGTGAGTAGCGCGGCAATTCTGATTGGGGCTGAAGTAAACGCCGCACTGCTCAAGGCGGCCCGTGACCAGCTGCCAGTCAAGCAAGTTCCGGAGACAAAAGCTGAGCCTCCGCTTCGCTTGGCGGGATAAGGAAGGCACTAGCACCTTGTGGCCGCAGAGTTACTTTTTATCGCAACGCCCAGCAAGCTCGGTGAAGTGCACGATAGTTCCCTTTGAGCCTACGGCTAGTGCTTCGTCTTCGGCAATAAAGGTCGCCGCATTGAGATCGGCATCCCAATACTTCAGCCATATCTTCTCTTGAACATCGGCGGCGTACGCGGCATGAGCCGCTCCGACTGCCAACAATCCGCACCCATTCTTGGGCCGGAACGCCACAGCCGAAAAATAAGATTGTGGCGAGATTTCGCTTAACTTCCATGTCGCGCCACCATCATTGCTGAAAGCGAGATTGCCGCCCCCCTGTTCCGGCTGTTTGTAATCTCCTCCCGCTATCACGCCGTGCTCTCGATCGCGAAACGCGATAGAGAAAACTCCGGAAGATTCGTTTCCATGGACAATTGGCGTCTCCACAACCGCCCAGCTTTGACCACGATCAGCCGAGCGAAACACGCGCGCCACTTTGCCTCCGGTCGCGAACCAGACATTTCGACGACCTTGTACCGCGATGCAGGAACCGCTGGCCGCAAAAGCGCCTTCACCTTCTTGCGCCATGGGAAGGTGGTTCGGAGAGATTTGTTTCCAGACTCGACCGCCATCGTCGGTCCTGAGCAAGACGAACTTGCCGTCCACCGGATCTCCCATCACGGTGCCGTGATCACCGTCCCAAAACGCCATGCAATCGAGAAAGCCTTTTGGATCCCGGTTGGTGTATTGCAATTTCCAGCTCTTGCCCGCATCCCTAGTCTTGTAAATTCGCGAGCTCTCCCCGGGACCAGCGCTCAACAAGTACGCGGTGGTGGCACTGAACGCCTCGACATCGCGAAAATCCAGCGCCTCTGCCCCCGGAACCTGCCTCACTTGCCACGTGTACCCGCCATCCAGTGTGCGCAGGAAAGTGCCGTGCGTGCCGCTTGCCCAGGCAATCTGCTGAGACACTCCGCTCACGCCTCGCAAGGTTTCATTCGTACCACTCTTCTCGATCCGATATTGCTGAGCGGAGCAAAAACTTACAAAGAAGAGCGGCGCTATGACTAGAAATGCACGGTGGCTGGGATCTCTCACGATAATATCGGGAGCTGCAGGTTCGCCTCGCAGCCACGTTCTTGCGAGCGATTCGCCAAGGTTAACGTTCCACCGTGAGCTTCGGCTATCTGGCGGCTCAGGACTAAGCCGATTCCTGAACCTCCCGGCTTAGTGGTGAAAAACGGTACGAACAGGTTCGCGGGATTAGCAATTCCCGGCCCTTGATCCTGAACGTACAA
>QIAS01000574.1:0-2157 GCA_003225615.1 Acidobacteriota bacterium
CGACCGTCACGAAGGCACTGATCAACAGGACGAACGCAGCGAAAAGTTTGTAAAAAGCCGTCCGCCAGCCAGGTTCGGGTTCCGGCCCCGCGGTTGGATATGCGAGTCGCGTCAAAATTTTCTTTGGCAGCTTGCGCATGAGGGCGGCGTCTTCGTAAAGAAAAATACAGAGCGCGATGGTAAGCAGGTTGAAGAACGCGAAGTTTCCGGTGAGGAAAATAAGTATCTGAAGCACGATGATGCAAGCTGCGGCGAAGTGCCGCAGACGCCGCGGCGCGAGCACCAGGAATGGAACCGCAAGCTCCACGAAAAACAGAAATCCTAACGAGATCCGATGAAACCAGCCGGGAAACTGGAAGACGTACCGCTGGGTTTCATAATGCACGGGCAGGGCCGTGAAGTGGCGCCAGGCGGGATCTCCGCTGGCCAACTTCACGGCTCCGGAGAGAAAAATGAATCGGCATAGCAGCCAGCGGAAAAGCCTGACGATGACCGGCGAGGAGCCGAGAAATATGGAGAGAAATCCTGCCTCAAGCAGCAGGGCGTCCCATTGGTAACCCATAAACACCTGGCCGGCACTAACCAGAGAGAGGTAAAGCAAAAACATGGCGAGCCGCAAGGCACGCCAGTTGAGGCCGAAGAGAACCAGAGCCGAGAGGCAGACTCCGGCAATCCAATCGGCTTTGATGAATGCATCGCTCCGGTTCAGCCACAACACCGTGGGGACATTCCAGTAAGCGGCTGGGCCAAAATATTCGTGAGCCGCGCGGAGAAAGTCGGCGATCGGAAGAATTCCATGGGAGCCAATGAGCCCGGCGGCTTGCACTCCGAATGAGGCGAAGGCGATAAGGTAAATCGTGCCCAGGACTCTCAGAAAAAGCCATATAGATGCGCGATAGGTTTCGGGTTCAAGCGGAACTCCCCACAGAAATTTGGTTACGCGGTAAAAGAAAGATCGGTGGCGGGCGAAGACGCCGTAAGCGGCTTCCGAAGCTGCGGCGAAGCCAGGAATTTTTTCGTAAGACCAGAGCGTTGCCTGCTTTTCTGGCACGGTCGCGAGGGCGCTAAAGACGGCGTGGGCACCACTGCGGACCTCGCCATCCGGCAGAATAAGTTTGACGGCGTTCGCGAACTCTTCCCGGGAGATTTCGGGAAGGCGCGCGCCAATGTCCTGAAAGGGAGCGTAGGCTACGCGGTCACCCATAAGACGTTTCCAATAATCCACCCAGGCGCGACAGAAGGGACACTCACCGTCGAAAACCAGCAACGGGCGGTCGAGGGAGTCTTCGGGCATGGGGAAGGTGTGATGAGCGATGCCAGCCGGGCCAGATTATTCCAAAACGATTTGTAAGCCAATTGCGGGATTTGTGAGAAGGGATCGGCAAACGCGATCTGCGTCGGTTGCGATCCTTACCTCTGTAGAGACGCGGCTAGCCGCGTCTCTACGGAGTGGTTGCTATCTCGCGGCGCGGACGCTGTTACGTATCACGTGGACCGGCGCAATGTCATGATCCTCGAGACCGGGTTCATGTTGCTCATGCTCGGCGGCGGGTAATTTCTCAAGCAGCCTGACGCAGCGGTTCCAGCGCAGCATGGCGTCGTCGTTGCCGACTGGACGAATCTTCTCCGCCTCTTCGAAATAGCCCATCGCTTCCTCAAAAAGACCGACCAGCATCTGCGGGGGACGCCCGGCGCGCATTTGTGCTTTGGCGCGTCGCTCACACATGAGGCCGGTGTAGTACAAGCGCTCATATTCGTCGACGAGGCGTTGAAATGCGGTGCCCGCTTCTGCATAGCGGTCGGAGGATTGGCCGGTAAACTGGTCGGTGATGGCTAAGCCGAGCATGCGTAGCGCAACCTGATGCTCGGGTTCGGCGGCCAGGATATCGTGGCAGATGGATTCGGTCTCTTCGGGCTCGTTCAAATAGCGATAGAGCGTAGCCTTGGAGAGCGCCTCTTCAATGCCGCTCTTCGAGATCACTTTCAGCGTATATTCCACGGAAGCCTCCAAGCTGCAGCAGGCAGCAGATCTACAGAAATCATCTTTAAAGCAATCTTAGAACGTCCCTTGTCTGTGCTGCAGAGACGGGGCTGGCCCCGTCTCTACGCAAGATCAGTGGATCGTCCACAACATATATCCGGCCAATACGGTGCCTG
>QIAS01000574.1:2185-2483 GCA_003225615.1 Acidobacteriota bacterium
TCACTTCATTCAAATGTTTTACCTGCAGGCCGTCATAAAGCGTGTAGCGGAAGCGGTGCGCCCAATGAAAAAGTGGCAGGGAGCACAGCACAAATAAATAAATTCGCACCAGCGGCAATCGCACCAGAGCCATCAGGTGGTCGTAAGTAGGGGCGTGGAGCCATCCGAGGGGAAACGCGAGGCCAAAAAGCAAGAGGTGTATCGGAATGAGAATGGCAGCGACGACTCCGCCGGCGCTGAACAGCATCCAGAAGAAGGCTTCGTTGGACTGTCGTTCCATGCTCACCTCAACACCAGC
>QIAS01000114.1:0-4006 GCA_003225615.1 Acidobacteriota bacterium
CGGCTTTGGGTAAGCGCGCGGGCGGCTAGTTACGCGGCCCTGCTCAGCGTGTTTTTGGGTGCAGAAGTCTTTTTGGTGTATTCGGCGGGCCAGCTGTCGACGACCTTGGCCGCTCCCTTATGGTTGCTGGCTCTGCCATACTTTTATGAATGGCTGCGTTTGGGCCGCATGCGGGCGCTGCTCAAGGGTCTCGCATTTACTTGCGTAGCGGCTTCGGTGCACCACGTTACATTGCTTTTTGGAGCCGTCCTGTTCGCTCTCCCTGTGCTGTGGCTTGCCTGGATCGATCGGCGGGCAGATGGCGGTAATGCCACCCCTGTTGTTTTGAGTCGCGCCGCCGTGCTAGGCATCCTCTCGGCAGCCGGTATCGGGTTGGTACTTCTGCCCTACTGGCTTTCCATCCTTCAGCACCCCATCGAGCAGGTCCCGATCCCTCACGCAAGCCGGTCGAATTTTCTTCTAAACGGCGCGATTGGCATGAATTACTTCATCGTGCCCTACGGCGCGCTGATCCTGGCCTTACCGTTTATTGTTTTTCGCGGCCTGGCGGTACCCCGGCTGCGGCCGTTGTTGGTCTTCTTTTGGATCTCTTTCATCTTCGGACTGGGAGGAACCACTCCAATTCCACGGCTCCTGTTGGGGCGTGCCTTTGAAATTCTAACCTTTGAGCGATTCACGCTTCTGGCGTGTCTGCTCGCGCTTCCTATCGTGGGCCTGCTGGTCGAGGAACTCGTCGACCGCTTCCGCAGCAAAGGCGCCGTCTGGGTTGGAATCGCCGCCGCTGCCACTGCGTGCCTCGCAATGTCGTGGATGTTCTACAGCCCCTTCCGCACCTTGGGCGGGATGAACGTAGATTCAGCTGTGAATTTCCTGAACCGCGACGGGCACGATAAGTTTCGTTATCTCACTCTCGGATTCGGCAACGCGCTGCCCAAGCTCTCCACCTACGCCAATGCCAATAGCGTGGACGGCGAGTACAACTCGGCTCGTCTGCTTCCAGAAATGACCCAATACGGCTCCGCGCAGTTTACCAGCGCGAAATTTTTCGGCCGTGCCGGAATGGAATCCCTGCGCGCCATGTTGAAGCACGCCAATCGTTACGGATTGAAATACATTTTCGTTCACGATCCGTATTACAACCCCATCCTGGCATTTGCCGGCTGGCGCGAGATCGAAGTGTATGACGGCGGCCTGATCCATGTGTGGTCGAAAGAAGATGCGCCGCCCGCCCGCAGGATCGAGTCAGACGCCATGCCCGCCCCCTGGGAAGGGCTGCTTTGGGGCATTCTTCCCATGGCCGCGAGCGTTCTCACGATCCTGTTGGTCTTGCTGATTCCCGACCGGGTGCGGGCCCTCGAGCTTGTGCCTTCTTCGACCGCCCCGGCGGGCGTGACAGTTTACGCGCGGGAGGCCCGCTAATGGCTCGCATCGGCGCACTTCTCCTGATTGCAATAACCCTGGTCCTGGTGGCAGCCGGATGGGTCACGTCCGGTGGGTTAACCCGGCATGAAATCCGCTCCGCCTCGACGCCGACCGAAGCTGTGCAATCCCTCCTCGCCGATGTTCAAGCCCACAATTGGGATCGCGCTTACGCGCGCCTTGCCAATACCGGTGATGTCGAACAAGCGGCTTTTACCCGCGACTTGAATGGAAGCAACGGCAGCCTGCGCACTTTTTCCGCGCTGGAAAGTTACGACGTTTGGCCGCAGCACTCCAACGGCAACGAGGCCGTCGTTCGCGCAAACTTGCATTGGTCCACGGCGGTCGGACCGATTGATGACGTTCGCGATTTGAAAGTGGAGCACAAGGACGGCAGCTGGAAGGTCGCCTGGCCGGTACCCAGTTTCCCCAAAGTGCCCCCACAAGTGATTCCTGTGAATTATCTGCGCTGGGACATTATCAACCGTGGGGCGGAAGATGACTGGGGAGAGCAGAACGTGGATACGCCCCAGGTGCGCATCGTCTCAATGAATCCCATCGAGCGTCCAGACCGGCTGATCATCGTCGGTGAAATTGTCAACGAAGATACGATCCCGGCTTACGTGAACGTGAATGCCACGCTGCTCGATCAGAGTCAGAATCCGCTGAGCCAGGAAGGCAGCTTTGACAAGATTTCGCACACGCTGCTTCCCAAGCAGGTCTCCCCATACCGCATCGACTTCCCCGGCGTGAAGCTGAGCCAGGTGAAGAGCGTGCGCATGGATGCCAAGGCCATGCTGGTGCCCGCCAGCGCGGACCCGGTGATTGAGGTGACCGCGCAGCGCATGGACAAAGACGCCATGGGCAAGAACGTTCTCCGCGGGCAGCTCATCAACCAGAGCGGCCAAACTGTCAACATTGCCCAAGCACTGGCCGCTTTCTACGACAGTAACGGCAAAGTGATCTGGGTATCGGACGGCTATATTGATCAGGCGCTGCTGCCGCAAACTCCGGTGGGCT
Organism: Acidobacteriota bacterium; assembly: GCA_003225615.1. Classification (GTDB taxonomy): domain Bacteria; phylum Acidobacteriota; class Terriglobia; order Terriglobales; family Acidobacteriaceae; genus QIAS01. The sequence continues at coordinate 2,440 of QIAS01000114.1, forward strand.
TCGCTGTGGACCTTCCGCCGGATGTCGCAGGGCGAGTACAGAACTCACACGTCACGGTTAACCATTACAGCATCGCGAACAACTCCTGATATGAAGCGCGCTCTGAGTGCTCTATTACTGATGATCGTAGGCGTGCTCGCCGCGGCAGGAGCGCACGCCGCCGAACTCCAAGTGCCCAAGCAGGTGACTGCGGGGAACGCATTCTCGATTCCCACCACTGGAAGTGGAAGTGCAACCTTTTATCTTGTCGGGCCCAGCCACTCTGCCAAGCGGCAGGTGAAATTAGGTTCGGGCATTGAGGTCGCCGAGGATGAGATTCGCACTTCGGGACGCTACATCGCGACACTCTGCTCGTCAGATGGCTGTGAGAGCGCGGATTTCTTCGTAGCAGCGACTAACCCGGCTCATCTGAGTTTGCTGGTGCATCCTTCGCGGGTGCGCGTGGCCACGAACAATGCCATGAGCGCGGTGGCCTTTGTTTTCGATAAATTTCACAACCTGGTTCTGCAACCGGTACCCGTGGAATTCCACATTACTGTGAAAGACACGCCCGCGTTTTCCAAGTCTCTGAACTCCAGCAACGGAGTCGCGTGGCTTCACTTGAACTCCGCTCGAAAAGAAGGGCCAGCGCAGGTGGTAGCTTCCATCCAGTCGGACTCCGAGAAGCGCGTAGTCCAGCAAGTTGCTTCTGATGCTTGCAATCTGCGGATCCGGGCTGTGCGCAAAGGCAAGTTCATCGCAGTTGAGACGGAGCCAGTGCGCGATTGCAGCGGCAATTCCGTTCCTGATGGCACGGTTGTGACATTCACGAAGGTCGATGCGAGCGGCAAAACCACGGTGGACGCACCGGTGAAACGCGGCGTCGCCAAAGTGGACATGCCGGCCCAGGGTGAAGCAACCATCTCTGTAGCGTCAGGCGTGGCTATGGGCAATGAAGTTCGGATTGGAGGGACGCCCTGATGGGCCTGCGTAATCTTTGCCTCGGTGCTGCGCTCGTGGTTGCTGTCAGCCTCGTCTCTCCGCATTGGACGGCATGGGCGGCGGACGCGCTTCCCCAAGTGCAGCTCAATGCCGACTCCATTGCGCCACGCCAGATCGAAGAACTGACGGGCAGAAACATTACGCGCGATTACGCTTACGCCTGGCAGACGCTGGCAGTGGCCCTGGATCAGAATCGCCCGCAACTGCTTGAAGGCTACTTCACCGGGTTCGCTAAAGAGAAGTTTGCGCGTGCGATCGCCGATCAGAAAAAAAATGGACTGCACGTTCGCTACGTCGATCATGGACACAAGGTGAACGCGTTTTTCTATTCACCGAATGGTGACGCCATACAGTTGCGCGACAATGCGCAGCTGGAAATTCAGGTGTTCGACGGCACCAAAATGATCCGGCAGGAGCAAGTCGGCTTGCACTACCTGGTTATCATGACGCCGGCAGCCGACCGTTGGGTGGTTCGCTCGCTGGAAGCCGTGCCTAACTTTTAGCTTGTCTCGTAAGCTTTGCGGTAGTGCGCTCCGGCGAGTCTTATCGAGGCGCCCGACACATCACCCGGGCGGCGAATCGGCAT
>QIAS01000114.1:4168-11944 GCA_003225615.1 Acidobacteriota bacterium
GAAGGTGCTCGCGGTTTACGAACCGTGGTTTGGCGATAAGAGCCACATCAATATTGGCTACTCGACGCAGGATCCCGCCGTATTGCGCTCGCAGATTGAAAAGGCCCGCGACATGGGTATCTACGGATTTGCCGTCGACTGGTATGGCGACCGGCATCCCTTTCTGGATCGCAGCACTGCCCTGCTGTTCAAGATCGCCAGCGAACAGCGGTTCCATGTATGCCTGATGTACGACGAGACCGAAGAAGATAACGGCCACGCTACCGACGACGCGCTCGAAGCCTTCGACAAAGCTTACAAGGCGTACATTGGGCCCGATGCTCCCGGCCACAATGCCTACATCACTTACCAGGGACGGCCGGTAATTTTTATTTTTCCCAAGCGCGGGCATACCGACTGGAACCGGGTTCGCGACATGGTGAATAACTGGCCTCATCCCCCGTTGCTCATTTACAAGGATGAGCCGCCGTCACAATATGCGTCGGCGTTCGACGGCATGTACGCGTGGGTGCATCCCGGCCCCAAAGGCTGGAGTTCGGACGGAAGCGATTGGGGCAAGGACTACCTGGAAAACTTTTATCAGAAGATGCAGACCAAGCATGGGGACAAGGTCCCCGTAGGCGCAGCTTGGCCCGGATTCAACGACGCGCGCGCTTCCTGGAGCCTGAATCGCCGCATGGACCCGCGCTGCGGCAAGACTTTTGAAGACACGCTGGCGATCTATCACCGCTACTACGATCAGTCGAAGCCCTTGCCTTTCCTGTTGATTGCTACCTGGAATGACTACGAGGAAGGCACAGCCATCGAGCCAGGCCTGGCGCGTTGTGACAAGAATCAGACGGATAACAACCAAGTAGGGGGAGCAAGCCGGTGACCACGTCTCCGATGAGCCTATTCTCGAAGATCCACGCGCAGAACGAAATTTTTCATCATCTGTCGGTGCTGTTGCTGGCCTCCGAGGATGTCATCGAAAGTGAAGATTCGGTCCGCTGGTTTTCAAATCTTGACGAATCAGATACGGCGAAGGTGCTCGAAACGGCGGACACTCACCATGTGACGGTACGCGCGTTTCGTGTGTTGCAGCGAGGGGCAGTCCAACAAGGCGACCGGGCACTAGCCGACTGGTCTGCCGCCGCCGTTGCCGCTGAGCAGGATCGCGCGCAGCGCGCCGTCGTGTTTCTCGACGCTATCTGCGAGGGCTTGCGTTCAACCGGTAGCCAGGTTCTCGTCATTAAGTCGCTCGAACATTGGCCGGACTTGGGAAGTGATTTGGACCTGTTCACTACGTCCGACGATCGAGGCGTGGTGCTCGCGATGGCCCAGCGCTTTCATGCTGAAGTACTGGAGCGCAGCTGGGGCGATCGGCTTGCCCATAAATGGAACTTCAAAGTCCCGGGCCTGCGCGAGGCCGTGGAAGTGCATGTGGCGCGCTTGGGCCAGACCGGGGAACACATCGAACTGGCTCGCCGACTGGCGGCGCGCAGCGTGATCCGCGAAGTGCACGGCCATGGCTTCCGCGTGCCCGCACCCGAAGGCAGCATTATCCTGGCGACTTTGCAGCGCATGTACCGGCACTTTTATCTGCGGCTCTGCGACATTGTTGATCTGGCTACGCTCCTGCAGAAACAAGCCGTCGATTTTGACGATTTGCGAGCCATCGCCGAACCCGCGGGCATATGGCCGGGCGTCGCGACCTATTTGAGAATTATTTCTGACTATGTGGAGGCTTACGCGGGGTACGGCCTGAGTTTGCCCTCAGAAGTAATCTCCTCAGCGAAATTTGGTGGAGAGGAACTTTTCTGCCGGGGCAATTTCCTCCGTATCCCGATCTTTTGGCAAGGCGCAAAGCTGTACACCATGCAGTTATCGAAGACCGCCTCCTGCGGCAATCTGCAAGCCTTTCTGCGGCTTAGCCTGCTTCCCTGCCTGGGAGCAGCCGCGGCACTCGAATATAAGGCGACTGGCAGCGACAAAGGTGTGTGGTAGGATCGTTTGCCGGCGAAAGAGTTCTGCCGGGCCCGCCCGTCGTGTGAAGTTCTCAGCGTCCTCAGCGGTTTTCCTCTGCGCTCTCCGCGGTTCAGAGCTTTCGCGCTATTTTCCCGGGCTAACTCAGAACCGCAGGGACTCACACAGGGAGAGCGCCAAAAAAGTTCCCTAAATAGCACAGTAGGCGCCGTTACGGGTGTAACGGGCGCCTACTCTTGCTTCGCTTTGGGGGAGATCGATCTCGATTCTTAAAGTACGATTTTCCGGCAAAACTGACCATCGGGCCAACGCTGTAGGGCATGAGGAGAATCGCTGTATCGGACCAATACCGCGAAAGCCTTACCTCTGTCGCGTTAATCCATCCTACTTCGTGCCGTAGATTACGCTTACCTCGTGCGCCTGTGCGAACCAAGGGAAACTGGGGAGCATCAGCGTTGGGCCTGCGGCCTTCCAGTTGGAGAGAGGCTTCCCATCCAGGGTCAGTTCACGAACATTGCCGGTGGCACCATAGATGACAAGCTGCAAGTCCTTGACCCACGGGTGGTATGGGCCCTGCGGAGCAGACACTTTTACATCCAGATGATCGGGGGCTGCTTCGCAGGTGAAGTGCACCCGGACGAAGTCGCCGCGTTGATAGGCAAGGGTATTCCCGTCGTCCATGTAGAGGTCGCCATGGCAATCCGGCCCGGGATAAACCCGCAGTTCGAGCGGACCCTGAGGAGTTTCCCCCACGTATTGCACGACGGGCTGCTGCGGAATGATTGCGCCCGCTTTAACGTAAACCGGCAGAGTGTCGAGCGGTGGGTCTAGCTTAATCTTTTGGTCTTTTGGTTGAGCCAGTCGTTCGCCCGTCCAGTAGTTGTACCAGTCGCCTTTGGGCAGAGTGACTTCGTAAGGAGCATCGAACTCTGAAACTTTGGGCGCCACCAGCAGGCCGTCGCCAAACATAAATTCTTCGTCTTTAGTGGTGAGGGTCGTGTCGGCGGGAAATTCCAGGAATAATGGCCGCATCAAGGGAATGCCGGTGCGGGAACTCTCCTCCATTCCGGTGTAGATGTAAGGCAGCAAACGATACCTGGTCTCGATGTACTTCTTTCGGATGGCTTCGTGCTCTGGCCCGTCCACCCAGGGTTCGCGGTTGCGGCTGCCCTTTTCGCCATGGTTGCGATAGAAAGGATTGAAAGCGCCCAACTCCATCCAGCGCGTCAGCAGGTCGGGCGGTGGACTGCCGCGAAATCCGCCGACGTCCGCACCATTGAAGGCAAAGCCTGACAAACCCAGGTTGATGATCTGCGGAACCGAAATTCTCATATGGTTCCACGTGCTGCTGTTGTCGCCGGTCCAGGTCGCCGCGTAGCGGTGTGTACCCGCATACGCCGCACGAGTGAGAACGAAGGGACGAACATCAGGCTGCAGGCGGAGCAAGCCCTCGTAGGTGGCTCGCGCATTTTCCAAGCCGAACACATTGTGGATCTCGCGGTGGTCAGTCTTGCGTCCTTCGACGCTGTGCACGGTGTCCAGGGGCATGGTCTTGTCGTCGCGCAGGAAGACTGCTGGCTCGTTCATGTCATTCCAGAAGCCACGGACGCCCATTTTTACAAAATCCGCATACAAACTTCCCCAAAACTGCCGCGCGGCCTCGCGGGTGAAGTCAGGAAAGACGCTGTCGCCGGGCCAGACTTTGCCGACGTAGACGGAGCCGTCCGGATTTTTTACAAAATAATCATGCGCCATGCCCTCGTCGTAAGGCTTGTATCCGGGTAATTTCGCGATGTGCAGGTCGGTGATGAGGACGAGCTTGAATCCTTCGTCTTTGAGGTCTTTGACCATGCCTTCAAAGTTGGGAAAACGTTCTCGGTTGATGGTGAAAGGGCGATTGTCCTGCTGGTAATCAATGTCGAGATAGAGCACGTCGGCGGGAATTGTGCGCTTGCGGAACTCCGCGGCTAATTCGCGCACTTGTGACTCGGGATAATATGTGTAGCGGGATTGCTGATAGCCTAGCGTGAATAAGGCAGGCAACGGCATGCGTCCCACCAGCGCGGTGAAATCCTGGACTACGCGTTTCGGGTCAGGTCCGTAGAAGAAGTAATAATCGAGTTGACCGCCGTCGGATCCGAAGGAATAGGAATCACGCGACTCTTTTCCAAAATCAAAATAAGTGCGGTAGGTATTGTCCAGAAAAATGCCATACGCTCTGCCATGGCGCATGGCCAGGAAGAACGGAATAGCTTTGTATAAGGGATCGGTCGAATCCTGCCAGCCGTAGGCGTCGGTGTTCCACATAGTGAATGCCAGTTTGCGATGGTCAAGCGGCCCGGATTTGTCTCCCAAGGCGAAATAATGCTCGTCTTCCGGCATGGATTTCCAGACGTGGAAGGCGCCGTCGTGGAATGAGGCCGGATAGCCGGGCTGGTCCTGTGAAATCACCTGTCCCGAAGCATCGAGAAAGATCACACGAAAGGGTGCTTTGGTCATCTTCACTCGCAGCCCGTCCGTGCTCAGCGTGACCGTGTCTGGTGCCTGCTCGATGCGAATTGCCGGCGCTTGTGGGAAGGCATGCGGCAGAACGGCGAAAGATTGATCCGGTGGAAACGTCCCGGAAGGCGCGTAACGTACTCTCACCACCGCGGGGGACAATGCCAGCACCTGCACTCTACCTTGCCCGACCGTGAGTTCGATTCCACCCGGCAACTCCTTCACACCGGAAATGTTGCCCATAGCTTTCCATTCTGAGTCGGCCCATAGCGCCGTTGATGAAATGACCAAGCTGAGGAACAAAGCTGTTCGCAGGGTGCGCATAGGGCAACTGCATGATATCGAATATGGTGGTCCGCGGTTGTGGAAGTTCGCGTTACGGGTGCGCTAGACACTTTCCATGTACTGGCTCGGCCAAATCGGTATAATGCTCGCGCTTCACTGCGGGGCACCGAAGTAGCACGGAATCACGCTGAGAGGGCTATGAATCACGCTGCTGCTATCACCCATCGCACCCTGGCCCCAGTCGACCTCGTCATCATCGGAATATATTTCCTGATCGTCTTCGCTATAGGCTTCTACTTTTCACTTAAGGAACGCACCTCGACCGACTACTTCCTGGCCAGCCGCAACATCGGGTGGTTCGCTATTGGCGCGTCGCTATTTGTCTCTAATATTTCGACTGAGCATTTCATCGGCCTGTCCGGTTCGGGCGCAAGCTCGGGACTGGCAGTCGGCGACTTCGAGTGGCTGGCTTGCCTGATCCTGCTCATACTGGGCTGGGTGTTTGTGCCGTTCTATCTCCGGTCCAACGTGTTTACCATGCCGGAATTTCTGGAGCGACGCTTCAACCGGCAGTGCGCGGTCTACTTGGCCAGCATTTCGATCATTGCCTACATTCTCACCAAGATCTCGGTGCACCTGTGGGCGGCGGCGATCGTGCTGGAGCGGGTGGTGGGATGGAGCCCGATGCAGGCCGCCATCATCCTGGTTATCGCGACCGGGATCTACACCATCGCCGGAGGGCTCTCCGCCGTAATTTACACGGAAGTCGTTCAGACACTGGTCCTGCTGACGGGAGCGATTGCGCTGACTTTCATCGGCCTGCACCGCGTCGGCGGATTCGCCGGGCTTCGAGCGGTCGTGCCGGATAGCTACTTCCATATGGTGAGGCCGATCAGCGATCCGGAGTTTCCCTGGACGGGAATATTTTTGGGAGCGCCCATTCTCGGCATCTGGTACTGGTGTACGGATCAGGTGATCGTGCAGCGTGTGCTCTCCGCCAGGGATGAAGGCCACGCCAAGGCGGGAACCATATTTGCAGGATTCCTGAAAATTCTTCCCGTGTTCCTGCTGGTCGTGCCCGGCCTGATAGCTTTTGCGCTGTATAGGGATCTATTCAAGCTCGATGCCGCCGGGCATGTCATCAATGGTGACATTGCGTTCCCCACGTTGATTATCAACCTGCTCCCACCCGGACTGGTCGGCCTAATGATTGCAGCGCTCCTCGCGGCCCTGATGGGCGGCATGGCGTCGGTCTTCAACTCTGCTTCGACTCTGGTGACGCTGGATTTCTACAAGAAGCTCCGGCCGGATGCGACCGAGTTGAGCCTGGTAACTTTCGGGCGCGTGATGACAGGCTTCATGGTTCTGCTGGGGCTGGCCTGGGTTCCGTTCATCAAGTACATCAGCAGCCAACTCTACATTTACCTGCAGAGCGTGCAGGCCTACATCAGCCCGCCCATCGCGGTGTGTTTCATCCTGGGTATCCTGTGGACGCGATTGAATGGCGCGGGCGCGCTCTCCTCGCTGCTGACGGGATTCGTGCTGGGTGCGATCCGTTTTGTCGCGGAGTTCATGGCGGCGCGCGGCACTCAGTTCAGCGGAGTCATGCTTTGGCTTGTAAAAATGAACTTCCTGCACTACGCAATCCTAATGTTCGTCATCTGCTCTATTGTGCTGATCGTGGTGAGCTATATGACACCTCCGCCCGACCGCCGCAAACTTGCAGGCCTTACGTTCGCTACCGTGAATGACAAAATGGAAACAACTGCGGTGCGTACGGATTACAAACCCGCGAGCGAGACCCGACTCGAGCACACCGTGAATGTCGTGTTCAGCCTGTTGCTGGTTGCGACTGTCGTCGGGTTGTGGATTTACTTCCGTTGAGGAAAGTCCAAGCCGATCAGCAATTTGCGAGAGTGTTCCACGTGGAACATTTGAAATTGAATTTCAATTTCAAGTGCGCTCGATTGCAATGGTAAAGCTCCCTGACGAAGCCTTTAAGCGCAAAGGACGGAGAGAAATCGCCGAGAACACTTTTTCATTTACTTCCTGTGTTTTTGAAGCTCCTCTAACGCGGCCAGCACTTCCTGGCTGTGCTTGTTGGGATCGACGTCGGTATAGACTCTTGCGATTTGGCCTTCAGGATTAATGAGAAACGTATGGCGGGAGGAAAATTTCACGATCGCGAGGTTGGTGAGTGAGCCGTATTCGGTGGAGACTTTCTTTTCGGTGTCTGCCAGCAGCTTGAAGTTCAGGCCTTCCTTGGCACAGAACTTCTTATGGGAGTCCACGTCATCCACGCTCACGCCTAAGACCACGGCGTTTCTGCTGGCGTACTGCTCCTGATCGCGTTGGAAGTTGTGCGCTTCGATGGTGCAACCGTGGGTCATATCTCGGGGATAGAAATAGAGCACTACCCATTTACCCCGGTAGTCTTTCAAGCTTATGGCAGTGCCATCCTGCGAGTTAAGCGTGAAGTCGGGGGCGGGGCTGCCCACCGATGGTGTAGACGCGCCGAACAATGCGAGCGGGATTGCGGCGAGGGTAATCGCCACTATGGTCACGGCGCTTGCGTGGGCAAGCATGTGGAATTCCTCCCAAAATCTCAAGTTTAAGTTTTCTTTGCGATCTTTGCGAATCCTTTGCGCGGTCGAAAGCTTTTAACCGCGAAGGACGCGAAGAGGCTGTATCCAGAGCCTCACCAACTCAAATTAGGACACTACCACGCATCCTCGGCCAGCAAAATTCCGCATAATTGAATATTATGGAATGTTTGGCTCTTAAAGGATGGTGATTCAAGGTGGCTGAGACGCAAACGAACGGGCTGGAAGTGTTGGAAACGCGGGAGTGGCTGGATTCTTTGGATTATGTGCTTTCCAAAGGTGGGCCAGACCGGGCTGGACGGCTACTGCAGCAGTTGGCGTTGCATGCGCGACGGGCGGCGGGCGTCAACCTGCCTTTTACGGCTACCACGCCTTATCAGAACACGATTCCGGTAAGGCAGCAGCCCCCTTTTCCGGGTAGCCA
>QIAS01000114.1:11975-19791 GCA_003225615.1 Acidobacteriota bacterium
ATCAAGAGCCTGGTTCGATGGAACGCGCTGGCCATGGTGGTTCGGGCTAACAAAATCCAGGAAGGCATCGGCGGACACATTTCGACCTACGCGTCGGCCGCCACTCTGTACGAGGTAGCCTTCAATCATTTCTTGCAGGCACGCACCCAGAGCGGCGATCGCGACATAGTTTATTTCCAGGGACACGCGGCGCCGGGGATGTATGCGCGCGCCTATTTGGAAGGGCGCATTCCGCGGCAGAAGCTGGAGAACTTTCGGCGCGAATTGAAGCCGGGTGGCGGACTTTCTTCTTATCCGCATCCCTGGCTCATGCCCGATTTCTGGGAATTCCCCACTGTTTCCATGGGATTGGGGCCGATCCAGGCGATTTACCATGCTCGTTTTATCCGTTATTTAGAGAATCGCGGCTTGAAGAGTCCTACGGGCGGGAGGGTTTGGGCGTTTCTTGGCGATGGTGAGATGGACGAACCGGAATCGTTGGGATCGATCACGCTGGCATCGCGCGAGCGGCTGGACAATCTGATTTTCGTCATCAACTGCAACCTGCAGAGGTTGGATGGGCCAGTCCGCGGCAATGGCAAGATCATTCAGGAGCTGGAAGCGATCTTCCGCGGGGCTGGGTGGAATGTCATCAAGGTAATCTGGGGAACGGATTGGGACAGCCTTATCCAGAACGATCGCGATGGCCTGCTGGTGCGCCGGATGGGCGAAATCACTGACGGCCAGTATCAAAAGTTTTTCGTCGAAAGCGGAGCTTACTTCCGGCAAAACTTCTTCGGCACCGATCCGCGCTTGCTCAAAATGGTGGAGCACCTCTCCGACGAGCAACTCGCCCGCATGCGGCTGGGCGGACATGATCCCATCAAGGTTCATGCGGCCTACAAGGCGGCGGTGGAGCACAAGGGTTCTCCCACAGTGATTTTGGCTAAAACGATCAAAGGTTATGGCCTGGGCGAGGCTGGGGAAGGCAAGAACATCACCCATCAGCAGAAAAAATTGAATGATGAAGAACTGCGCATGTTCCGCTCGCGGTTCGGGATTCCCATTCCTGATGAGGAACTGCACAATGCGCCGTTCTACCGGCCTTCCGACGACAGCGCCGAAATCCAGTACATGCAGGACCGCCGCAAGCAGCTCGGCGGCTACCTGCCGGAGCGCAAACTGCGGGCAGCGCCGCTAAAGCCTGTTTCTGAATCTCATTTTGAGGAATTCTATAAAGGCACGGAAGGCCGGGAAGCTTCCACCACGATGGTATTCGTCCGCCTGCTTTCGAAGCTGTTGCGCGATCCTGAAATTGGCAAGCTGATTGTGCCTATCATTCCGGATGAGGCGCGCACCTTCGGCATGGAGGCGTTGTTCCGGCAGGTGGGAATCTACTCCAGTGTCGGTCAGCTTTATGAGCCGGTAGATATGGACACGCTGCTCTATTACAAGGAGGCGAGGAACGGGCAGATTCTGGAAGAAGGAATCACGGAAGCGGGTTCGATGTGTTCGTTTATTGCGGCAGGCACAGCCAGCGCGAACCACGGCATCAACACGATTCCTTTTTTTATTTATTACTCGATGTTTGGATTTCAGCGCATCGGGGACTTGATCTGGGCAGCGGCGGATATGCGAACGCGTGGTTTCTTAGTGGGCGGCACCGCCGGACGGACTACGCTCGCGGGAGAAGGCCTGCAGCATCAGGATGGTCACAGTCATGTGCTGGCGCTCTCGGTGCCGAATTTGATGGCTTACGATCCGGCCTTTGCTTACGAAATTGCGGTCATTATTCAGGACGGCATCAAGCGCATGTACGTGGATCAGGAACCCATTTTCTACTACCTGACGGTCACGAACGAGCCGCTGCCGATGCCTGCCATGCCGGATGGAGCGGGCGTTCGCGAGGGCATCTTAAAAGGCATGTATCGCTTCAAGGCTTCGGAAAAAAAGAACGCCAAGCTGCATGCGCAGCTGTTCGGCAGCGGCACGATCATGTATGAAGTGCTCAAGGCGCAGCAGATTCTGGAAGAGAAATACGGCGTGGCCACCGACGTATGGAGCGTGACCAGCTACAAGCAACTGTATCGCGAAGCAAACGACTGCGAGCGCTGGAATATGCTCCATCCCAGCGCCAAGCCGAAAGTGCCGTACGTGACTCAGGTCTTGAAAGACGCACCCGGAGTCCTGGTAGCGGCATCGGATTACATGAAGGTTCTGCCGGAGAGCATTGCCAGTTGGATGCCACGGCGGCTGGCGGCGCTTGGCACAGATGGGTTCGGGCGCAGCGAGAACCGAGCTTCACTGCGGGACTTCTTTGAAGTGGACGCCAAACATATTGTGCTGGCGACCTTGACCGCACTGGGTCGTGAGAACCAGGTCAGTGCGGAAACTGTGCAGCAGGCAGTTCGCGATCTTGGGATCAATTCTGAAAAACCAAATCCGGTAACGGCCTGAGCAATAGATAACAAAGTAGGAAAGAAACGATTGTGACGGAATTCAAACTGCCCGAGCTAGGCGAAAACATCGATCAGGGCGATCTTGTGCGCCTGATGGTCGCGCCCGGCGCCAGCATCACTGAAGGGCAGCCCGTCATGGAACTGGAGACGGATAAAGCGGTCATTGAGGTACCGTCATCGGTCAGCGGAACGATTAAAGAAGTTCGCGTAAAAGAAGGCGACAAGCTGAAAGTGGGCCAGGTGATTTTCACGGTCGATAATGGCGCCAGCGGTGTGGCCCGGGCGCCCTCGACCGCAGCTCCTGAGGAAGAACAAAAACCTCCTGCTGCGCCCCCGGCCTCTTCTCAAGCGGAAACATCACCCACGTACGATATCCAAGCCGAAGCAGAAACTGCTCTGCCCGCGACTCAGCCGCAACCGGTTGCAGAGAGCAGACCAGCGGAAGTGTCACCGGAGCGTCCCACGCCAACTGTTACTGCCCTGGAATTCAAGCTGCCTGAACTGGGCGAGAACATTGATCAGGGAGATCTGGTCAGGCTCATGGTCAGTCCCGGCGTGAAAGTTTCTGAAGGCCAGCCGGTGATGGAGCTCGAAACTGAGAAAGCGGTAGTGGAAGTTCCTTCGTCGGTTAGCGGCACGGTAAAAGAGGTGAAGGTCAAGGAAGGACAAAAAGTTAAGGTCGGACAAGTCATTTTTACGCTGACGGGGGGCGGAGAGACGCGCGCCGAGCCACGGCGCCCACAGACTGCGCCGGTCGAGCATGTTTCCGGCCAACAAGCGGCGCGCCTGGCGTTTCAAGCTGCAATTCAAGCGGAAGGTAAGACGGAGGAGCAGGCGCTGCCTCCAGATCAGCCTCAGGCTGCACCGCCCACGTTCTCTATGCCAGTGCAATTGGGCAAGGTGGCCGGTACCGAGCACCGGGAACCGGTTCCTGCCGCTCCGCATGTGCGGCGCCTGGCGCGGGAACTCGGCGTGGATATTCACGAGGTCAAGGGCACTGGGCCCACGGGGCGCATCAGCGAAGAGGATGTGAAGGCCTTCGCGAAGGCGGCGCTTAGTTCGGCTTTGACTGCCGCGCAAGCGCCACGCGCGGGTCATTTTGTTGAGCCGGCGCTTCCGGATTTCTCCAGGTGGGGAAAGATCGAGCGCGTTTCGATACGCGGCGTGCGCCGCAAGACTGCCCAGCACCTTGCCGAAGCCTGGAATACCATTCCTCACGTTACCCAGCACGATCGGGCCGACATAACCGAACTCGAGCAACTACGCGCCCGCTTCGCACCCAAGGCTGAAGAAGCAGGCGGCAAGATGACGGTGACTGCGATTGCTCTCAAGGTGTGCGCTTCCGCTCTGAAAGTTTTTCCGCAGTTCAACGCCTCCATTGACATGGGTAAGGAAGAAATCATTTACAAGCAGTACATCAATATTGGTGTGGCGGTTGACACTGACCGCGGGCTGCTGGTGCCGGTGATCCATGACGTGGATAAGAAGAACATCGTTGAGCTCGCGGCCGATCTTACCCAACTTTCGAAGAAGGCTAAGGAGAAAAAACTTACGCCAACGGAAATGGAAGGCGGCACCTTTACTATTACAAATCTTGGCGGCATTGGCGGGACCGGCTTTTCGCCGATTGTTAACCATCCCGAAGTGGCAATTCTCGGGCTATCGCGGTCGAGCATGGAGCCAGTGTGGGTGAATGGCAAATTTGAGGCTCGGCTGGTGCTGCCATTATCGCTTTCTTACGATCATCGCCTGATTGATGGAGCTGACGCGGCACGCTTCCTGCGCTGGATTGCAGAAGCCTTTGAACAACCTTTCCTGCTCTCGGTTCAAGGATAGAAAGACAAAAGAACAATGGCTGAAACTTCGAACTTGCGCATCGCAATTGTGGGCGGCGGGCCGGGAGGTTATGCCGCCGCGTTCCTGGCCGCCGATTTAGGCATGAAGGTCACAATGATTGACCCGGAAGTGAATCCGGGTGGCGTCTGCCTTTATCGGGGATGCATCCCGTCGAAGGCGCTGCTGCATGTTGCCAAGTTGATTGAGGAATCGCACCAGGCGAAAAACTGGGGCATCGAGTTCGGCAATCCGAAGATTGATTTAGGGCGGTTGCGTAGCTGGAAGGAAAGCGTGGTCAAGAAGCTCACCGGCGGACTGGGGCAACTTTCGAAGCAACATTCCATTCAGTACATTCAGGGACGCGCGGGATTCGAGAATTCCAATACGTTGAAGATATCCAAATCGAGCGGCGGAGAAGAAAAGCTGTCGTTCGATCGCATCGTGATTGCCACCGGTTCGCGTCCGGCGGTGATTCCCAGCCTGAAGCTCGACAGCCCGAGGATGATGGATTCCACCGGCGCTCTCGACCTGCCCGAGATTCCCAAGACGCTGCTGGTGATTGGCGGCGGCTATATCGGTTTGGAACTGGGATCGGTTTACGCGACGCTGGGTACGCGCGTGACGTGCGTAGAAATGTTGGCGGGACTATTGCCTGGGGCGGATCGCGACTTGGTGCTGCCACTCCACAAGAAGCTGGAAAAAATGTTCGAATCGATCCAGGTGAATACGACTGTTGCCGCTCTGAAAGAGGAAGGCAGCGGGATACGGGCAACTCTGAAGGGCTCGGATGGCAAGACCAGCGACAAAAGCTTTGATCGCGTACTGATGTCGGTGGGCCGCAAGCCAAACTCGGAAATTCCGGGACTCGAAAAAACCAAAGTTCAAGTTGGCCAGCGCGGCTTTATTCAGGTCAACGAGCAATTGCAGACCCACGATCCGTATATCTTCGCGATCGGCGATGTGGTGGGTGAGCCCATGCTGGCGCACAAGGCTTCGCATGAAGGACGCACGGCGGTGGAAGCCATCGCGGGCCATAAGGTCGCGTTTGAGCCGAATGCCATTCCGGCCGTCGTGTTCACCGATCCGGAAATTGCGTGGGCGGGCCTCACGGAAACGCAGGCTAAGGAGCTGAACCGCGAGATTGCGGTCGCGAAATTTCCCTGGGCGGCTTCCGGACGGGCGATCACACTGGATCGTCCGGAGGGCATGACCAAGCTCATCATTGATCCGAAAACAGAGCGCGTGCTGGGAGTGGGGATCGTGGGGGTTGGAGCCGGCGAACTGATTGCCGAGGGCGTGCTGGCGATTGAGATGTGCGCCGCTGCGGCGGACTTGGAGCTCACTATCCATCCGCATCCCACGCTTTCGGAAACCATCATGGAAGCGGCAGAAGTCTTCTATGGCCGAGCCACCGACATCTACCGCCCAAAGAAAACCAGTGCTGCGTCATAGCTACCCATTGTTCAGTTCAGAGACGCCGCTCGCTGCGTCTGTGAGACGGGGCAACCCCCGTCTCTACACGGGATTGGTGTCAATCTTCCTGCTATGCACCACACTTCTACAATCCCAGGAGAAGTCCATGTCCAACCTGTCCGGCGTTGCCGAACCGCAAAGGTCCCTGTTTCAAGCTCAACCATCATGGATGCACGACTCGGCAACGAAATTGGAGCGCGAGCTCACGACAAAGTATGGAGAGCAGCAAAGAGTCCGGCTCGAGCGTGGGCTGCATCAGGTTCTTGAGTTCTGGCGCGAGCAGGATGGAGACTCGACTGCATTTGAAGAATTCGTTCGTGCCAACTTCGCAGGCGATCAAGCGACCCTGGACACGATCTTTAATCGTTACCAGAGCCTGCTGGAGCAGATCGATGGGCATATGCACGAAATCACCCGCGAGTTTCGCCAGCAGCAGGATCTTGATCTCGGGGCTGTGCTTCCCTTTGACGACATGTTTGCCGGATACGATCCCTCGGCGCATGTCCTAGACGATTTCTTTCAAAACAAGCTGGCCTTTGTGGTGCTGCTGAATTTTCCGCTGACTACGCTGGATGAGCGTCTCAAACAGGGGGAGCACTGGAGCCGACGGCAATGGGCCGAAGCACGGCTGGCACAGCGGTTTTCCAAGCGAATTCCGGCAGAAGTAAACCTGGCTATCGCGCGCGCCGCATCCGAGGCCGATCAGTATGTCGCGTCGTACAACATCTGGATGGGGCATCTGCTGGATTCAAACGGCAAACGCCTTTTCCCGGCGGAAATGCGTCTGCTCAGCCATTGGAACTTGCGGGATGAAATCAAGGCCGATTATGCGGACGCGCAGAACGGGCTCGCCAAGCAGCGCATGATTCAACAAGTAATGGAGCGCATCGTCACGCAGACGATTCCTCGGGTGGTCATTAATAATCCGAATGTTGACTGGAATCCTTACAGCGACGAGCTCAAACCGGCGGCTAGGGATTCGGAGCGGGGCGCGGCCGCGGATATAAAGATCACGGGCGACCCCGAGGCTGGGACGCGTTATGCCAAGTTGCTCAATACGTACGCTGCTTCGAAGCTGGCCGACGCTTACTCGCCTACCGCACCGACTTTGATCGCAAGGCGTTTTGAAGAGGACCGCGAAATTCCGGAAGCGCGAGTGAAGGCGATGCTGGAGCAAGTGCTTACCTCGCGGCTCGTGCCGCGCGTGGCCATGTTGATTCAATCCCGCTTAAAACGACCTCTGGAGCCCTTTGATATCTGGTACAGCGGCTTTCGTCCGGGCAGCAAGTACAGCGAAGCGGAGTTGGACACGATTGTGGCCAAGAGATATCCGACGCCCGAGACTTACCAGAAGGACATTCCAAATCTTCTTATGCGGCTGGGCTTCTCGCCGGAGCGGGCGCGTTTTGTGGGGGAGAATATCGTGGTGGATCCGGCTCGCGGTTCCGGTCATGCCATGGGGGCGGCCATGCGGTCGGAGAAAGCCCACCTGCGCACGCGCATCGGCAAAGGCGGCATGAATTACAAGGGATTCAACATTGCAGTTCACGAGATGGGGCACAACGTAGAGCAGACTTTTTCGCTTAATCGAGTGGATTACACGCTTTTGGAAGGTGTTCCCAATACCGCGTTCACGGAGGCATTGGCGTTCGTGTTCCAGGCACGGGACCTCGAACTGCTCGGGCTTCCCGCTCCCGATGCGCAGAGTGAGGCGATGCGGGTTTTGAATGATTTTTGGGCTACGTATGAAATCGCGGGCGTGGCCCTGGTTGATATGGCAGTGTGGCATTGGATGTATGACCATCCCGAGGCTACGCCGAAGCAACTCAACGACGCCGTCGTGCAGATTTCGAAAGACATGTGGAACCGCTACTACGCTCCAGTGTTTCACAAGAATGACGTGGTGCTGCTCGGAGTGTATTCGCACATGATCGATTCCTTTCTTTACCTGCCGGATTATCCGATCGGACACATGATTGCTTTCCAGATCGAAGAGCAGATGAAAAAGGCGGGCAATGTGGGCAAGGAGTTCGAGCGTATGGCTACCATGGGGCGGGTCACGCCGGATT
>QIAS01000114.1:19862-20402 GCA_003225615.1 Acidobacteriota bacterium
TTCCGGCTTAGGGATTCCTTCGAGTCAATTGCGGTAAAGCTTTAACCGCAGAGGACGCAAGGAAGACCGCAGCGTGCGCAGACAAATGTGCGCGTCCGCAGCGAGATTGCTCGGGCGCGCCTTTTAAACTTTCGTCTTTTCTCTCGATTTAATTCACGCGTGACCGGCTGCACGCCTCTCCTGACGCCGCGTGCTCATCCGCTGCGCCCACCATTGCAGCAGCAGGTGAGTCGGAAAATACACCAGCAGTGGAACGAGAATCAGATATGCCAGAAGGTATAGCAATCCTGGGACGAGGTGCTGCTCGCGATAGAAGAGGCCGCGTGCCCAATTGACGTCGCGATCAGGACGCCAGAAATAATTTACCGGCACTACGATCCATGTGGTCAACGTCTGCAATTTCCAGCCCCGGGGGTCATAACCCAAACGAGAAATCGCCCACAGCAGCAGCGGCGGCATGACCACATGAAACAAGCTCAGCAAGCGTACGAATAGCGGCACATTGACGTCGAACATATATTCCGTGCCACCGATGATGTG
>QIAS01000573.1:0-326 GCA_003225615.1 Acidobacteriota bacterium
GAAGGAATTCACTTCCGCCGGCAGTGGCACCCGCCGCAGTCGATCGGGCACCGTTGCCTGGCTCGTGGGTTGAGTGACATCGCCGCCATGGGAGGCGTGCCCCTGGCCGCGTTCTTATCCCTGGCTTTACCTCGCAAGCTCCCGCAGGCGTGGCTCAACGGATTTCTAAGAGGTTTTCTGGACCTTGCAGCGCAGCACCGAATAACTCTGGCGGGTGGCGATACCGCTGAATCCCCGTCTGGCGTACTAGCCGATATTGTCCTCATCGGGTCCGTTCCTCGCGGCAGAGCCATCCTGCGTTCGGGAGCCAAGCCGGGTGACCGCAT
>QIAS01000573.1:473-1114 GCA_003225615.1 Acidobacteriota bacterium
CTCGCGTCTTCAATGATCGACCTTAGCGACGGGCTGTCCACTGATCTCGCCCACATCTGCGAAGAATCAGGCGTCGGCGCAGAGATACAGAGCGCGGCACTTCCCGCGGCAACAATGGGGAAGCGTCCTGTGCCTCTCCGCTTTGTTCTCCACGGGGGCGAAGATTACGAACTCCTCTTCACTGCGCGCCCCCGCAGCCGCATCCCTGCGCGCATTGCGGGAGTGCCCATCCGTGAGATTGGCCGCATGGTGCGCGGTACGAGAGCGCACATCACAGATGCCGAGGGGAAGCGGACCAAATTGTGGCCACAGGGCTGGGAGCATTTCCGCAAGTAGCTGCGACAAACTTTAGTTACCCCCAGAGGTCTAGCCTGTTGTCTGCCGCCGGCATACAGTACTGACATGTGGTCCCGGATAAGCTTATTTTTCCTGATGACATTTGCGTTAGCCTGCGTTGGGCAGGAGACTGCAACCCCCGCCGCCCCGGCCGTCAATAACGATTTTGTCCAGAAACAGTTTGGCTCGGAGTTCACGCTGGTGACCTCGATGGCTCCGCTTAGCGGTGATTTCGATGGCGACGGCATTCCCGATATCGCCTTCATAACGCGCGCCAAAAATCCGCTGATCGACGAAGCCGAGCA
>QIAS01000573.1:1246-2730 GCA_003225615.1 Acidobacteriota bacterium
AAAGCCAAGTTTGTGATTCTCAACTTGCCCTTCAAGAAACTTGCCGTGAAGAGAATCCAGATTCACAAAAAACCTGTGACCTCGATCTATGCCGAAGAAACCAGCGGCGACCAGATGACCTCAGTGATCTACTTCGACGGCAAAAAGTATAAGTACCAGCCCATGGGCTCCAGCCTGGAATAATTTTGGGCCGCGCTCTCTTGCGAGCCCTTGTGCTCGAACCCGTTCCCAGCAAAGCTGAAGTTGCTTAGCCATTCCTCCTCCGTGCCCTCTGTCCCTCTGTGGTTGCATTGCCCGCCGAGCCTGTCTCCCAAACCGCTATAATTCCCGCCATGAACCTCGAACAGAAGCTCGAAGAATTGAAAAAACGCGACCAGATGGCCGTCGAGGGCGGTGGCGTACAGCGCCGGGAAAAGCAGCACAAAGCAGGCAAGATGTCGGCCCGCGAGCGCATCGAGTTCCTGCTCGACGAAGGCACCTTCGAAGAAACCGACAAGCTGGTTACCCACCGCTGCAACGATTTCGGCATGGCCGACCAGAAGTTCTACGGCGACGGCTTCATCACCGGCTACGGCCGCATCGAGGGCCGCCTGGTCTTCGTCTTCGCCCAGGATTTTACCGTCTTCGGAGGCTCCCTCTCCGAAGCCAACGCGGGCAAAATCGTCAAGATCATGGATCTGGCCGCCAAGATGGGAGCCCCGGTAATCGGCCTGAATGACTCCGGAGGAGCCCGCATCCAGGAAGGCGTAATGTCGCTAGCCGGCTACGCCGACATTTTCCTGCGCAACACAATTTACAGCGGAGTCGTCCCACAAATTTCCGCCATCATGGGCCCCTGCGCCGGAGGCGCCGTCTACTCCCCNNNNAGACCGTCACTCATGAAGAAGTCACCAAAGACCAACTCGGAGGCGCGCAGACGCACAACGAAGTCTCCGGAGTCGCCCATGTCCTCTCCCACGACGACGCCGAATGCCTCTCGACGGTCCGCGAGCTGCTCAGCTTTGTCCCCTCCAACAACCTCGAAGATCCGCCCCGCAAAGCGTGCACCGACCCGGTCGACAGAGCCGACGCCGCCCTCGACAAAATCGTTCCTGACCAATCCAACCAGCCCTACGACATCAAAGACGTAATCCACGCGGTAGTCGACGACGCATACTTCTTCGAAGTCCAGGAGCACTACTCAAAAAACATCGTCATCGGATTCGCCCGCCTCAACGGCCGTTCCGTCGGAATCGTAGCCAACCAACCGGCATTCTTAGCCGGAACGCTGGACATCAATGCCTCCATTAAAGGAGCCCGCTTCGTCCGCTTCTGCGACTGCTTCAACATTCCCCTGGTCACCTTCGAAGACGTCCCCGGCTTCCTCCCCGGCACCACCCAGGAATACGGAGGAATCATCAAGCACGGAGCCAAGCTCCTCTACGCCTTCGCCGAAGCCACCGTCCCCAAAATCACGGTAATCACCCGCAAAGCCTACGGAGGCG
>QIAS01000573.1:2743-3935 GCA_003225615.1 Acidobacteriota bacterium
ATTACGCTTGGCCGACCGCCGAGATTGCGGTGATGGGACCCGAAGGAGCCGTAGATATCGTCTACAAACGCGAATTAGAGCGCGCCGAAAACAAAGAAGAAATGCGCCAAAGCAAAATCGAAGAATTCCGAGACCGTTTCGCCAATCCCTACGTAGCCGCCGACCGAGGCTTTGTAGACGCGGTCATCCAACCAAGAGAAACCCGCAAAAAGCTAATTCAAGCCTTGGAAATGTTGGAGACGAAGCGAGACAAGAATCCGCCCAAGAAGCACGGGAATATACCGCTGTAGCGACGGAGCCAATAACCACAAAGGACACCAACGCATATGAGGGCACCTGCTTAAAAGCGCCTTCGTGATCCTTAGTGTCCTTTGTGGTTATGCTTGCTTGGTGTGAGTTGCAGAGTGTTTAGCCAAAGTGTCCTGTACAACCCCTACGAGCACGGGCGTCGCAAACATCGCCGCAGTGAACAGCAGGTCGCCTTCCACGCTCCGGCGGAAGAAGGGCAGCCCCGCCGCATACGCCGCCATCAGCCCATGCAGAGTTCTGGGATACACGTCCGTCCAGGAAACCCATGAAGAGAAATTACTAACCAGAAAAAACGAAACCGAACTCGCCAAAGCCGCCCCAATCACAGGCAGAGGCCGCGGGTTCCGTCCCAGCCGCGTACCCAGCCACAAAATCGCCGCATACCACACCCAGCTTACAAGGTGTTCCACAGTAAACGCGTAGGCATAGACGAACTTCGTCAGGATCACGTCTGTGACAGCCAGCAGCACGAGCGGAAGCCACATCTGCCGCCGCGATCCCCGCGACCCAAAAAATAAAAGTGAAGCCGCGAGCGGAGTGAACGCCCAAGGATGCGGCATAAACCGAACCGCGATGGCAAAAAGCACAAACATATAAGCCAGCATGATCACCTCAAGAAGTGCGACTAAGATTGTGGCGCGTTACCCGAAGCCCGTCAAGCACTCCGCCAAAAGCCGGAAGCCAAGAGCCTAAAGCCTAAAGCCGGAAACCGCAGAGCCGGAAAATGGCCCCCTTCCTACTCCCTCCGCGGCCGTCCTCTCAATCCCATTCTTTCCTCCACGACATTCAGCTTCATATCCAGCTCCACCACGGCGCTCAAAACACCGCGCCGCCCCATCACATCCTCATAGCGCAAATCGCGAAACCGCACGATGTACCCCTT
>QIAS01000115.1 GCA_003225615.1 Acidobacteriota bacterium
CACTTGAGCAGGTGCAGTACCGCCGGGAACGTCGTGAATGGCTAAGACAGATTCGAGAGTCAGGCAGGAATAGAAATCGTCGTTGAATTCTGAGCTGAACTGGCGCAGTTCTTGGAGTGAGAGGTCGGTAAGTTCGCATTCTTTCTCGAGGCAGAGTTGGACTGCTTTCCCGATCTGTTCGTGGGCCAGGCGGAATGGGACGCCTCGTTTCACCAGGTAGGTGGCGGCGGCCCAGGCGTTCATGAAGCCAGACTGGGCGGCTTGCTGCATGTGAGGGTAGTTGAATTCGACTTCTTTCATCCATCCGGTCACCAGCGGGAGCAAGGCCAGCGTTGTTTCTGTAGTGTCGAAGAGGGGCTCTTGTGTTTCCTGCAGGTCTTTGTTGTAGGCGAGGGGCAGGCCTTTCATTGCGATTAACAAGGCATTCTGGTTGGCGATTATGCGGGCGGCTTTGGCGCGCGTTAATTCGAGCAGGTCGGGATTTTTCTTTTGCGGCAGGGCGCTGCTGCCGGTGGAGTAGGCGTCAGGCGGGTTGAGGAAGCCGAATTCCTGGGTAGAGAAGAGCATCATCTCTTCGGCCCATCGGCTCAGGTGGAGAGTCAAGAGCGAGAGCGCGCTTACAAACTCGACTACGAAATCGCGGTCGCTGGTGGCATCGATGCTGTTGGTGGTAGGCGCGTCGAAACCGAGATCGGCGGCCATGGTTTGGCGATCGATTGACAGCGTGGCCCCGGCTACGGCACCCGAACCGAGGGGGCAGAGGTTGGTGCGCTTGCGGCAGTCGGCGAGCCTTTCGGCATCGCGGGAAAACATTTCTACATAGGCCAGCAGCCAGTGAGCGACGAGCACGGGCTCTGCACGTTGCAGGTGGGTGTAGGCAGGCATGGCGGCGGTGCCAGCTTCTTCGGCACAGGTGAGGAAGACTTCGAGCCAGTCTGCAAGTTGTATTTGCAATTGGTCGATGCTGCTGCGGACGTAGAGCCGAAGATCGGTGGCGATCTGCTCGTTGCGGCTGCGTCCGCTGTGCAGCTTGTAGCCCGTGTCTCCGATGAGCGCGACCAGTTGCCTTTCGACGAAGTGGTGGACGTCTTCGGCTTGCTCGTCTTTCAGAAGTTCCGGCGAGGTTACGACCTGATCAGAAATTTGCTCCAGGCCGCGAAGGATTGCGTCGAGTTCGCCGGGTGTGAGAATGCCCGATTTTTTTAAGGCGCGGGCATGCGCGCGGCTAGCGGCCACTTCGTGGCTCAGCAGGCGTTGGTCGAACGGAAAAGACCGTTGCCAGCGTTCGAAATCAGGATCGAGCGGGTTGCGAAAGCGGCCTGACCACATTTTCATCTGGCGACCTCCATGCGAGCGCGGGCGCGGGAGCGCGAGGGAAGGCCGAGAATGCGGATGAAGCCAGCGGCGTCTTTTTGATCGTAGTTCTCGCCCATGGTGAAGGCGGCGAGATCGGTGCGGTAGAGCGAGTGCTCGGAGTGGCGACTGACCACCGAGACGTTTCCTTTGTAAAGCGAGAGCGTTGCTGTGCCGGTCACGTTCTGCTGCGTGGTTTCGACGAAGGCGTCGAGGGCATCACGCAAGGGCGTGAACCAGAGGCCGAAGTAGACGAGTTCAGCGTATTTGAGCGCGATGTGCTGCTTGAAATGCATGAGGTCGCGATCGAGGCACAGGGCTTCGAGTTCGCATTGGGCAGCGATGAGCAAGGTTCCGCCGGGGGTTTCGTAGCAGCCGCGGGATTTGATTCCCACAAAACGGTTCTCGACCAAGTCAACGCGGCCGATGGCGTTGCGGGCTCCGATATCGTTCAAAAGCTCTACCAGCGAGACGGGGTCGAGCTTCATGCCGTTAACTGCGACGGGAATTCCCTTCTCGAACGCGATTTCGACTTGCTCTTCGCGGTCGGGCGCTTCTTGCGGTGAACGCGTGAGCTGCCAGGTGCCAGGGAATGGAGCCTGGGCAGCGTCTTCCAGTTCCCCTCCCTCGTGGCTGACGTGCCAGAGATTGCGGTCGCGGCTGTGAATTTTTTCGCGGCTGGCGGTTACCTGAATGCCGTGCTTCTCTGCGTAATCGAGGCAGTCCTCCCGGGACTTGAGATCCCACTCGCGCCAAGGGGCGATCACTTTCAGCTCTGGGGCGAGAGCCTGGTAAGCGAGTTCGAAGCGGACCTGATCGTTCCCTTTGCCGGTGCAACCGTGGGCGACGGCGGTGGCGCCCTCCTGAAGGGCAACTTCGACCTGGTGCTTGGCAATTACCGGGCGGGCGAGCGATGTTCCCAGCAGATATTTATGCTCGTAGACGGCGCCCGCCTTCAAGGCGGGGAAAACATAGCCGGTGAGAAATTCTTCGCGCAGGTCTTCGATTACGACTTTGCTCGCGCCGGTGGCATAGGCTTTGTTGACCACGGCTTCGAGATCGTCTCCCTGGCCCACGTCGCCAACCATGGCGATCACGTCGTAGGCATAGTTCTCTTTCAACCACGGAATGATGATGGAGGTGTCCAAGCCTCCGGAGTAGGCGAGTACGATTTTCTCAGGCATGTCCGCTCCTAATGGGAAGGCGGCTCATGCCGCTTCCGAGTAGTAACAAGAGAATGGCTTTTTGCACGTGCATGCGGCTTTCCGCCTGATCGAAGACGATCGAGCGAGGCGAATCAATTACAGGGCTCGTGACTTCCTGACCGCGATGGGCAGGAAGGCAGTGCATGAAGACGGCATGCGGGGCGGCCTGGGCGATGAGTTCGTCATTCACCTGGTAATCAGCGAAGATGCGGGATCGCTCGTTGGCTTCGCTTTCCTGACCCATGCTGGTCCAGACGTCGGTGTAGATGGCGTCGGCTCCGGAAACTGCGGCGCAGGGATCGGAAAGGATTTCGATGACTGCGCCAGTTTCGTGGGCGATGATCTGGGCGTCGGTGACTACTTGCTGGTCGGGCTCATAGCCTTTTGGCGTCGCGATGCGAATGGTGGAGCCGAGGGCAGCGGCGGTGAGCAGCAAGGAATGGGCTACGTTGTTGCCGTCTCCGACGTAGGCGAGCGTGACGTTACGCAGATTTCCGAATCTTTCCTGCAAGGTGAAGTAATCGGCGAGCGCCTGGCAGGGGTGCTCGATGTCACTCAGTGCATTGATCACGGGAATGGAGGCGTACTCGGCCATGCCTTCGACGGTGTGATGATCGAAGGTGCGCAGGACGATGACGTCTACCCAGCGTTCGAGGTTGTGGGCGATGTCGCTGAGGCATTCGCGGGAGTCGAGGCGGCTTTTAGTTTGGTCTACGAAGAAGGAGACTCCGCCTAAGCTCGCCATTCCGGCTTCGAAGGTGAGACGGGTGCGCAGCGAGGGCTTCTCGAAAAACATCACCATCTGCTTGCCAGTGAGGGCTCCACGAAAATCGGCGGGACGGGATTTCATCAGCGCGGCGAGATGGAGAACCGCTTCTGTCTCGTGCGGGTTCAGATCGCGAGCGGAGATCAGGTCACGAGACCCAAAGGCTCGGCTGGATGGGGCTGGCAGCATTTGCGGGCTGTTGAATGTTTGACTACTCACAGTTGACTC